>DHVO01000210.1 GCA_002412705.1 Bacteroidales bacterium UBA5206
GGCTGCTCAAAGAGTTCGGACACTGAGGTTATTAACTCCGACAAGGACGTTAGGGTAAGCGCCATAAACAACCTAACCGATGCATGCGAACACCCAGGAATAACAAAGCCAGAGTTTGTAATTACTAACGTTGGCGATGGTGTTTACGATGGCATAGAAACTATACCCGTTACAATTATTGTTGATGGAGTTGAAGTATATACCGAAAACTTTACTCCCGATGCTGGTTTTGCCAAGGATCAAACCCAAACCTTTACGTTCCAAAGTGGAGGAATGGATATTTCGGCCGCAGGAACCTACAACATAACAATCAGAACCTCTCTATCAAAGGATCTTGATAAAACCAACGATGCTTCAGCAATCCAAATATCTACATATGGAATGCCAGAAGTAGAACTTCCATACACAGAAGTAATCACAAGCAGAGCCGACACCCTAACAGTTGATGCTGGTGCTGGTTTTGCAACCTACACATGGGAGAAGAAGTTAATAGACAATACATGGACCGAGAGAGGCACCAATCAAACATTTAGCGATTTCGACCTTGCTTCGGCTTGGTACAGAGTTACCGTTACCGATGCAAATGCTTGTGGTTCATCAACCGATGAGATGTTTATAAATGCGCAGGATCTTGGTGTGCTGGCAATTGAGAATCCTGGCTCAGAGGTTTGCTACTCAGAAGAGGGAATTGAATTTGCGGTTAGAATCCAGAACTTTGGACAGGACACCTACATTGCAGGAACCCCCATTGATGTTACCTGCATAACACCCAAAGGGGAGCAAACAATTACGGTAAACCTACCAGAGCTTACCGCAGGAAACAACACGTTGGTTACCTTCCCCGACAAAGTGTTGCTTGACGAGGGCAATAACTTCGTTCGAATATCAACAGCTATAGCTGGCGACCCAAATCCTGAAAATGACTTTATTGAGTCGAGCATACTTGTAAAACCAACGCCGTCTGTTACTATAGATCCTAGCACCGTTTACAGGGTGTTTGGCGAAGGGGTTTACACCATAACACCAGAGTACTCTGCCGACTGCGAAACATTCCTTTGGAACGACGGCTACACGCTATCCACTTACCCCATAAACGGGGCACCTGCTTACGACACCTATACCATAGAGGCAACCAATAGCTCCATGTGTAGCGCTACGGCTTCTGTTACATTCATCACCACCGATATAAGCGTAACAGGTATAAAAGCGCCACAAAGTGCATGTCAGCTTACCGATGGCTTAGGCGTTAAGTACACAGTTAGGAATAGCGGCAATAGGGTTCTCACTGCCGGAACCGAAATAAGCAGCACGCTTACCCTAAACGGCACTCCTATTAGCACAGAAACATACACCCTAACACAACCCCTAAATGTTGGTGCAAGCATTGATATCGATTTTGTATCAACACTTGACCTTTCTACCCTTGAAAGTGCAACAATTCAGGTTGATGCAACAATGCCTGTAGTACCCGATGTTAACGCCGACAACAACAGCTTTAACAAAACAGTTTACGCAACGGGTAATCCTACTATATCGTTAGGAAGCGACAGGGAAATTCATGCATTTACGGAAACCCTATCGGTTGATGGAACATTTGACACCTACTCTTGGACACTCAATGGAGCAGGCGCAGGTTCCGAAAGCACATTAGAGGCATCAACTAGTGGTACCTACACGCTTACAGTTACCGATTTCTATGGTTGCACTGGCGCCGATGAGGTTGTGCTTACCTTCCTTGTTGATGACATTAGCGTTACAAGCATTAACTCACCCACATCGGGATGCCAGCTAACTAGTGCCGAGCCTGTTCAGATTAGCCTTAAAAATACAGGTACTTGGACTATTCCTAGCGGCACATCTATTGAGTTAGGCTTTAACCTTGACGGGGTGAATACAACAGAGAGCTACATTTTTGAAAGTGACTTTGCTCCTGATGCAACCTTACTGGTTGATTTCACCAATACGGCTAACCTAACCACACGAAAGCCATACGAACTATCGGCATGGGCAACACTAGCCAACGATATGCTACCCGCGAACAACACTGCAACCACAACGGTTACCGCTTTCAACGATATCCTTGTGGAGTTTGGTACCGATACAATTTACACCACAACTCCAGTTGTTCTCGACAAAGGTGTTTTCTACGCTTACCTATGGAATACTGGCGCCACAGCCCAAACCATAACAGCATCAAGTTCAGGAAACTACTGGCTAGAGGTGTACAATGAGCAGGGCTGCTCCGATAGGGATACTGTTTACGTTAAGTACACAATTCCAGACTTGGAAGCCAACCAATTTATTACACCAGTTAGCGGTTGCAACCTAAGCAACAACAGCACCGTTTCGGTTAGAATAAGGAATACCGGAGGGTATGAGTTTGAAACCGGATCAATAATCCCCATAACCCTTGAGGTAAACGGGACTGTGGTTGCTACCGAAAACATAAGCCTAACCAATCCTTTGCCTGTAGGCGATACCTACGACTATACTTTTACCGCTACAATTGACCTTAGCACACCTGCTTCGTACAATCTTGCGGCTACCATATCTCAGGCTATTGATGCCGTGGCTACAAACAATACCATAACAGCAACAATAGAGAGCGGAGATGGCCCAAGTATAGATCTTGGAAGCAACAGAAGTATTTGCCAAGGTGAAACTCTAATGCTTGATGCAGGTGCCGCAGGCATTTCATATCTATGGAATACTGGCGCTACAACCCAAACTATCGAAGTTTCCTCAACAGGAACTTACTCTGTTGAAGTAACCTCGGCCGACGGTTGTCTATCGCAAGCCGAAGTAACCATAACAGTAAATCAGGCACCAGAAAAACCACTTGGAGCCGATAGCGAGCACTGCACAGGAGTATCCGTAACACTAAACGCAGAGAATAGTGGCTCAACCTACCTTTGGAACACCAACGAAACCACTCAGAGCATTAGTGTAACCACTGCTGGTGAGTACTGGGTTGAAATAACTAATGAGCATGGATGTGTTACCAAGGATACTATTAATATAGCATTTACAGAATCGCCAACGATAGACCTTGGCGGAGAGCTAAGCCTTTGTCAGGGCAACTCTATTACCCTCAATGCAGAGAATGAAGGCTCTGTATTCCTATGGAACACAGGTGCCCAAACTCAAACCATAGAGGTTAACACTGGAGGTACATACTCCGTTACTGCAACCAATAGCGAGGGATGTATTGCTACTGGTACTGTTGAGGTTGAGGTTGTTCCTGTTCCAGCCGTTAACCTTGGCGACGACCGCGCCATTTGTCAAGGACAAACCGTTACTCTTAACCCAGGCGTAGATAACGCCACCTACCTTTGGAGTACTGGCGCCATCACTCAAACCATTGGGGTTAGCGCTGCTGGCGACTACAGCGTTACGGTAACCGATGCCAACGGATGTTCTGCCTCCGACGAGGTAAGCGTTGTTGTGAAGCCACGCCCAAGCATCACTCTTGGCGACGACATTGAAACATGTCTAGGCGAGGAGATAATCCTAACTGCTCCCGATGTTGAGAATGTGGTGCAGTACAGATGGAACGACGGAACAACTGGAAAAATCCTAACCGTTACCCAAACGGGCACATACACTATTACCGTTACCCACGAGAACGGGTGTACTGGCAACGATGGCATACTAGTTACCTTTAACCCACTACCCGAGTTTGACCTTGGCCCTGAAACATTAAAGGTTAACTTCCCCCATACTCTAACTGCAAACATTGAGAACGTGCAGTACCTTTGGAGCACTAGCGAAACCACCCAATCCATTAGCGCTCCTGGGCCCGATGAATATTGGCTAACCGTTACCGACAGCAAAGGTTGTGAGTACTCAGACACCATAACGCTTCAACTTGCCGATAATGTTGGCTACATAAATGGCATTGGCGCAACGGTTAACATCTTCCCAAATCCCGTTAGCAATGAGCTGCGCTACACCATAAGCAGCGAAACGCCTGCCATTTTTAGCGTTGAGCTATTCAGCGTAACAGGCCAAACAGTTTGGAAAGAGCAAACCGCACTGCAGGCTGAGGTATCGGGCAGAATTAACGTGTCTTCGTTAAAGAGCGGTTTATACCTACTCAAAGTATCTACAGCCAAAAAATCGGTTACCCTACGTGTAATTGTTCAGTAATCTTTTACTCTCAAATAGCAAAGCGGGAGTTGCATTTATTTGCAACTCCCGCTTCTTTTTTAATTACCCAAAACCAACAAACGCTCAATTAATCGCACACACAGCAATAGTAGCGTTCTGCATCCAAATAAATTCATATAATTCCTGATAAACATCATTGAAAATAGAAAGCCGAATAACTACTTTGAGCACATTATTCCAAACCCAAAAACCCAAAACTTAATTATAGTCATATGCACAAAATTGAGACCCACCCAATTCTCGAAGTGCCCAAAAGGGAGACAGTAACCTTCCAGTTCCAAGGGAAGGCTGTTGTTGGCGAGAAAGGGTTTACCATTGCGGCTGCTCTTCACCAAGCAGGCTTCCCTGTACACAGTCACAGCATTGAGAACCGCGAGCGCAGCCTTGAGTGCGGCATTGGAAAGTGCGGAGCTTGCGAAATGCTTGTTGACGGACAAATTAAACGCATTTGTATTACCCCTGTTGATGGCGTTGGTGAGGTAAAAGAGATACCACACGAGTACACACCCAATGTAAAAAGCCCCAACAAGGAGCACTCAACCAAAATCTACAAAACCACTGTAGCAATTGTAGGTGCAGGCCCTGCTGGGTTAGCCGCACGCGAAGCATTACTACAGCACAACGTAGAAAACATTGTAATTGACAACAACTCAACCATTGGTGGGCAGTTCAACATGCAAACTCACCAGTTCTTTTTCTTTGAGAAGGAGAAGAAATTTGGAGGTATGCGTGGATTTGATATCGCTAAAACCCTTGCGGGCGATAGCCACGAAGGTATTTTCCTTGACAGCACCGTTTGGGATATTCTAGAAGGAAAGCGCATTGCCATTAAGAACGTAAAAACCGAAGAGATTTACTACGTTGAGGCCGATTATCTGGTAGTTGCCTCTGGTGCTGTTCCTTTTATGCCAACCTTTGAGAACGACGACTTACCAGGCGTTTACACCGCAGCCGTAGTTCAAAAAATGATGAACCAAGAGTTCACCCTTCTTGGCAAAAATGTACTTACCGTTGGAGCAGGAAACATTGGTTACCTAACCAGCTACCAGCTAATGCAGGCTGGAGCCAACGTAAAAGCTATTATAGAGGCAATGCCTCGCGAAGGAGGATTCCCCGTTCAGGCAAACCGTGTTCGCCGCTTGGGAATACCTATCATGCTTAATAAGATTCTTATTAAGGCTATACCCAACGAGAATCGCGATGGTATTAAGGGTGCCATTATTGCCGACTGCGAGAACTTTAAGGCAATTCCTGGCACCGAGCAGCTTGTTGAGGGGATTGACGCTATTAATATCTGCACAGGGCTTGTTCCCGACGACCAGCTGCTAATTAAGGGCAACGAGATTTTTGGCCGCCACTGCTACGGAGCAGGCGATGCTATTCGAATTGGCGAAGGCACAAGCGCGGTTCTACGAGGGAAACAGGCAGCATACGATATTATTCAGGAAATGGGCGTTCGTTGCAGCTACGACAGCTACCTAGCCATAAGCAAGGAGTATATCGATAGCCAGCAGCATCCGTTTAGGGTAAGGGAGGAACCATACCACCCAACCGCAGAGCGTATGGCCAAAAAGCCATTCGTAAAAATTGACTGCCTTTACGGCTTTGCTTGTAACCCATGCGAATTTGCCTGTCCACACGGCGCCATAACCAAAACCAGCACCAGCACCGTACCTCATATCGATTTTGATAAGTGCATTGGCTGTATGGATTGCGTGTACCAATGCCCTGGTCTTGCTATTTTTGGCTACCACTTGGCAAAGGATTGGTTATTCCTACCCATTGAGTACGAAGTAAAAGAGGCTGCAGAGGTTTTCCTTGTTGACAACAACGGGAATAAGCTGGGCGAGGGTGTTGTTGAAAAAATCCTTCGCAAACCAAACAAAACCAATATTGCACGCGTTAAGAGCAACACCCTTCATGGAGAGGAGCTAACCAATGTGCGCGGCTTTATTGTTAAGGAGAACTACCCAAGCCCTGTTCTGCTAAGCAAAGCATCGTACAAACCAGAGGAGAAAACCTACGTTTGCCACTGCGACGATGTTAGCATGGACGAGATACTTGAAACCATTGGCGACCGCAAGTTTATTTCGGCCGACGAGATTAAGCATACCACCCGCCTAGGAATGGGTGCTTGTAGAGGCAAGCGCTGTATAAAGCGTTTAAAAACTGCTCTTATTCCTAAGGGAATACAAATTGTTGGCGACGCCACTCCGCGCGGACCACTGAGCAATCAGGTAAGCATGGGCGAGCTATTCCCTAAAACCACAAACCCAACGTACGTTACAGGCATCAATGGCAAAAGGGCAACCATAGTTAAGGTTAAAAGCCTTATTGCTGGTGGTGGTATTGCTGGTAGCGCGCTATTCCGTTACATGGCCGAGGCTGGAATGCAACCCGTACTGCTTAACTTTGGACGTGGAGCATCGTGGCGCAATATTGCTGGTGGTAGAACCGCATTCTCACTTCCCGAAATTGCCGACATAGCATCAAAAAGCCACGATATATTCAAGGAGCTTAACAACCTAAGCGACATAGACTACCGCCCAATCAACTACGTTAACTTTGCTCACGACGAGGCCACATATAAAGCACTTGAGGCATCTAGAGCGTGGAGCAACGCCTACATGGTTGAGCCTAAGGATTTCCAAAAGGAGATATCGCCGTTCTTTAACAAAAACCTTAGCACCTATCAGGCGGCTCTTATCACTAAGGATTGCTGGCAAGCAACACCTGGTAAGACCGTAGATTTACTCCGCAAAATAGGATTATCAAAGGGAGGAACCGTTAAGGAGGATTGCGAACTAATTAGCGTGCACAAGGAGGGCAACAAGTACGTTGCATTGGTTCGCGACCACGATAAAACCTACATTGAGTACCACGCCGATGAGTTTGTAAATGCACTTGGCCCAACTGGCGAAAAGTATGCACGCATGCTTGGACACGAACTTGGCATATACCCTGTAAAGCATCAGGCATTCATCACCCGCCGCCTACCCTGGATGGGCGTTAATGGCGATCCTCTTGGCATGCTTATAGACCGCAGAAAGTACAAGGGATTTGTTGCCGTTTACGGCCAACAGCTAGCAGAAACAGGCCAAATTATTGGATGTGCATCACCAGCAACCGACCCTCAAGAGGCCGACAAAAATCTTAAAATCAACTCGCAAGAGTTCATTGAGATTGCCTCCGAAGTATTTGCTGGCTGGATACCTGAGCTCAGCTCAGTTGGTTTCCAAGCGGTTTGGGCAGGTTACTACGTAGAGCCTCGCATGTTTGTTGACCCAGCTCATGGCCTTTTCCTTGGCCTCCGCGGTCAAGGTTTCATGCTTGGCATGCAGTTAGCCAAAATGTATGTTGATACTCTTACGGGCAAACCTGTTCCCGAGTACTTTAAGCGCCTAGCGCTTGAAGGCGATGGGTTACCAGAAAGAGCCTTTAAGTAACAAATACCATTTCTAAAAAGAATCCCTCAACAGACCTGTTGGGGGATTTTTTTGCCTACACCTCACGCCCAACTTAAAGCTGCTAAATATCAGTTTATCAATGATAAAAAACATCAGCAACAATGACCTTAAAGAACCTTACAAAATGGGATTCATTAACCATTCACCTTAACTTACCCAATTAACGTGCAATAGAGCAAATGTGCAGAAAGGGTTAAAACGCAGGGTATTTTGCCATATTGTAAAGCAGTTAGCGTTAGCGCAGAATCTCAAACAACCCAAATAAAACCCATGAAACTACCTCCAAGTTACAGAAACTGGCTATCGGCTTTTGGCACCGTTACGGCCCTTTGCGGCTTCCTAGCCTTTTTTGTCCTGCAAATAATATCTCTAATTATTAACGAGAATATTGTTTACTTAGGCTTGCTAACCTACATTATTATCCCTGGTTTTATTGTGCTTGGTTTAGTTGCCATTCCCATAGGCATGTACCGCAAGCGCAAGCAAATAAAAAAAGAGGGTCTCTCTGCCCAAGAGGGATGGCCCAAGATAGACCTTAACGACACCGCAACGCAAAACGCCATAACCATTTTTGTTGTGGTAAGCGTGGTATTTGTTCTTCTTACCGTTGTGGGCACATGGAAAGCCTACCACTACTCAGAGTCGGTTGCTTTTTGTGGAACCTTATGCCATCAGGTAATGGAACCAGAGCACACCACCTACCAGAACTCGCCCCACGCAAGGGTTAAGTGCGTTGAGTGTCATGTTGGTGAGGGTGCCGACTGGCTTGTTAAGTCAAAAATATCGGGACTACGACAAGTATTTAAGACCATAGCCGGAAGCTACCCCAGGCCAATACCAACACCAATTGAAAACCTAAGACCTGCAAGAGAAACCTGCGAGAGATGCCATTGGCCAGAGAAATTTTATGCCCATAAGATTCGCAACGAGAAGCATTTTATTGCCGATTCGGCCAATACCGAATGGAACATCATTTTAAAAATGAAGGTGGGAGCCGAACATGCATCGCTGGGAAACACCTCTGGTAGCCATTGGCATATAAATACCGATTACGAAATAGATTACGTTTACGATGATGACAAACGGGAATCCATACCTTGGGTTAGGCTCATCAACAAGGTTACTGGCGATGTAATGGTTTTTGTTGATGAGGAGAATCCCCTCCCCGACTCAACTGTAATAACCTTACCCACTAGGGTTATGGACTGCATGGACTGCCACAACAGGCCATCGCACAACTTCTTATCACCTCCCATATACGTAAACAACCTACTGGCAGCAAACGGACATTTGCAAGCCATTCCTTGGTTTAAAAAAAGTGCCATGGAGGCGCTAAACGACCCATACAACACACTGGATTCTGCCTTCTTAGGAATACGAGAAACAATGCTTAGCTGGTACAGCAACGAATACCCAGAACTGTTACAGCAACACAATGCAGAAATTAGCAATGCTGTAGGTCTAATCCAAAAAGCATTTGCCCTTAACGCTTTCCCAAAAATGGGCGTTACCTATAGCAACTATCCACAGCACATTGGGCACATGGAAACAAAAGGGTGTTTCCGCTGCCACGACGACAAGCATACCACAACCGATGGTAGGGTAATATCAAAGGATTGTAACCTTTGCCACACCATCATTGGGCAAGGAACAGTAAGTAGCTTTGCAACATCGGACATTAATAGCGGCTTAGAGTTTACTCATCCTGTTGACATTGGCTCCGATTGGAAAGACTACTTCTGTTCCGACTGCCACAACACGCTATTCCCTTAACTTACCAATAAACCACACTACTGCCGCAAAGCCAAGGACTCAGCACTTAGCTTTGCGGCAGTAACTTTATAATAACATCACATCCTCTTAACAATCAGCTCATACAGTGCAACTACATTTGTAATATCAAACTACAAAATCAATTTTCGTATGAGATTTTTCTTTTTCAACGAGGATTCCCTTAGCCGCTTACTATTCGACGCTAAGTTCAACTTAGAGGTTACCGATGGGCAAAAGACCTATCAAATACCTCTGAAGTCATTTGTGCCCAAATCGGCAAAGCATTTTGTAGCCACAGCAGGCGAAGTAGGAAAAATGGTGGTACTCAAGTACAACACCATAAAAAGCATAAGGGTTGACAACAAGCAAATAGACTGTTTATCGTACTCCTAACGGGCTATTAAATTAATATGCAAAATAGATTTTAGTGCTAGTTAAGTTCAACAAAGGGTAAACAAACGCACCCTCTAAGGTTTAGGCATTAACAGGTGTATAACGGATATGGATTCAAAATTATCCATCCTTGTCAATCTGTTAGTATTAGGTGGAAAACGGCAGACCGATGCGATATCGGACTGCCGTTTTTAATTCTTACCACTACCACTGCGGTTAACGGTTAGCGTTTTATGTTTAGAGTTACTAGTTAGCCTGGAAGAATGCTTTTAGCATATAGTTATTCGTTTGCGTTCTCATGAATATCGCCCCTCTGGGGCTAAAGAGGCTTTAATAATCTTTCATTTAGCACCAGCGGTGCGGCATCTTGGTAGGCAAGCATACGAAATCGGTTCAGAGCGCCGTAGGTGCGGCATCTTTGTTTGTAGCGATTGTCGTCTCACGTCTCACGTCTCTCATCCAACCTTAATCCTTTTTCCTATTTTTGCAATCCCAATAAAAATAGAGGAAGTATTGGATTAAAACGCTAACTTGTAACTAAGCATAAAGCACCACCTATGAGCGATAGCACACTTGAGAATAGCATTGTAAAATTAAGAGCACCAGAACCTACCGATTTGGAACTGCTCTACAACTGGGAAAACAACATGGAGATATGGAAGGTTAGCAATACCCTTACCCCATTTTCTAGGTTTGTGCTAAAACGTTACATAGAAACGTCTCACATCGATATATGGGAAAGCAAGCAGCTAAGGCTAATAATTGAAGCAAAGAATCAGAATGCGCTAATGAATGTTCCCGTTGGCATTGTTGATCTATACGACTTCGATCCCTTTCACCTTCGCGCAGGGGTTGGAATACTTATTGCCAACAATGAGTTTAGGCAAAAGGGTTACGCAACCGAAGCGCTAAGCGTTCTTATAAAGTACTCGTTCGAAACACTACAGCTACACCAGCTATACTGCAACATATCTAGCCAAAACACCATAAGCTTACAGCTGTTTAAAAGTCATCGGTTCCAAGAGATTGGAACAAAAAAGCAGTGGATAAAAACACCCAATGGTTGGCACGATGAGGTTATGCTACAGCTAATAAACCCCTTTAGCGGAAGTTCAAAGAAGAATTAAGTCCACACCTAAAACTCATAGCTCTAGAAAGGAAAAAGTCCTACCCAACAATTCATTTGGATAGGGCTTTTATATTCAACGCAGCGCAATCGTGCTAAAGCTTAAATAGGCTGTCGTAATTAACCGTTTCAACCAATTTATCCCCTTTATAGAAAAACTCATTGGAACGTTTGCAGTACCTATAATCCTCTACCCACTGCTTATGGTACTTGCTTACAGCATCAATTGCCTCGGCAATGTAATCTACCTCGGCCAGTGTATTGGTTGGATGTATAGACCATCGAATCCACCCTGGTTTCTCGGATAAGTCCCCTGAGGAAATCATCTCTGTAATGTGGTGCGACTGCTCTTTTGATACGTGCAACAGGTAATGCCCATAGGTACCAGCACACACACACCCACCACGAACTTGTATGCCAAACCTATCGCTAAGCAGCTTCACTACTAGGTTATAATGGGCTCCATCAATGTAAAAGGATATAGCACCAATTCTATCGTGCTGATTGGATGCAAGCACATTAACCCCCTTTATGGAATCCATGTGGCTAAAGGCGCGCTCAACCAGCTGCTTCTCCATTAACAACATGTTCTGAGTTCCCATTTGCTCTTTTAGCTCTATGGCCAACGATGTTCTAATTGCTTGGATAAAACCAGGCGTTCCACCATCCTCGCGACGCTCAATGTCGTCAATAAACTTGTATTCGCCCCAAGGGTTTGTCCAATCAACCGTACCCCCACCAGGATGATCGGGAACCCTGTTGTGGTATAGATCCGAGTTAAAAACTAACACCCCCGAGCTACCAGGCCCTCCCAAAAATTTATGGGGAGAAAAAAAGATGGCATCTAGATGCTCACCCTCGTTTTCGGGGTGCATATCCATATCAACATATGGTGCCGACGCTGCAAAATCGACAAAACAATAGCCACCCGCCTTATGCATTATTGCTGCAAGCTTATGGTAAGGCGTTTTAACGCCAGAAACGTTGCTACATGCCGAGAACGACCCAATTTTCATTCTCCTGTTGGTATAGGGCTTCAGGGCACGCTCCAAGCTCTCTGGCGACACCAGCAAATCCTCATCGGGCTCCACCACTACAACCTCTGCAACCGTTTCGTACCAAGATGTTTGGTTGGAGTGATGCTCCATATGGGTTACAAACACAACGGGCCTATCGTTAGGGTTGGAAAACTGCATATCGCGAGTTTTTAACCCCAAAATGCGCTGAAACTTGTTTACTACAGCTGTCATCCCAAAACCAGCAGTAATTATAACATCCTTTGGCCCAGCATTTACATGGCGCTTAATTTTATTTAGGGCATAATGGTAAGCGTCGGTCATGTACTTACCGCTATAGCTACTCTCGGTGTGAGTATTTGCTATAAACGGGCCAAAATCATTGCTAATCTTATCCTCTATAGGACGGTAAAGTCGTCCGCTGGCAATCCAGTCTGCATAAACCAAATTCTTTATTCCATAGGGCGTTTGGAACGTTTGGTTTATTCCAATAATGTTCTCTCTAAAAGGGCTAAAGTAGCGCTCCATTGGGTTCTAATTAGTTTGGGTTTCCATTAAAACATATATCGCTATAAATCCATCATTTCCAAGTATTTTGGTAAAGAGCTAAGCTGCTGAGAATGCTTCTGCTGCAAATCCACCTTTGCAAAAAAGTGCTTTGTTCCGTTGGTAATGGCTAACAGTGGGGCTTTAAGGTAAAAATTATAACGAGCAGCCTGCACAAAAGTCTCCTTCGATAGTTCTACTGTTGGTGCCTTACACTCCACTATAAGCAGCGGACTTCCTTCACGAGAAAAAACAACAATATCGGCTCTATAGCTCAGTCCGTTCCACTCAATAGGATGCTCCACCGATATAACCCCTTTGGGTACCTCTAGGCACGTTAGCAAGTAGTTTAGAAAATGCTGCCTAACCCACTCCTCTGGAGTTAAGGCTACATATTTTCCCCGGCACACATCAAACACCTGAACATTCCCAGCATTCACCCTAGTTTTAATCTCGAACGCCGGAAGATTCATCTCTGGAAGCATAATCTATTTTTCGGAAAAGTAGTAAAAAAAGAAACTGCACAAAACAGCGAAGTAGAGGAGGTTTACTCGATATCAAACTAGAATATGATATTATTCCAATGCAGACACAAGCCATAACCATCAATCCCTTTTGCGTTCCAAGTCACAATACATAACATTTTTTTACCCCATTACCAAAACATCATCTTGTTACCCATAATCAAATCCCCGCAAAATCTGGCAATTAGAAACAATCCAGCCACACTAAACCCCAAGCCAAGCAGATCACAAATAGCTCTGTAGCAACCTACAATGAATTTAAAGTAGGAATGATTTGCTTAACACTATTCCCTACCCCCTACTACTTCAGAAAAAAAAACTATTTTTGCCCAAAGTATGATAGATATGAAAACAAAAGAAGAAATTGTTTCTAATTGGCTACCACGTTACACTGGCCTTTCATTAGAGAAGATTGGCACTCACATTCTACTTACAAACTTTAGAGGTTATTTAGAGTTCTTTGCCAAGTACAACAACGTTGAGATTCACGATCCTCATGCTAATATGCCTGCTGCCACTGCTAATGGCATAACCATGATTGATTTTGGAATGGGAAGCCCCAATGCGGCAACCATAATGGACTTGTTAAGCGCCGTAAATCCACAAGCGGTTCTTTTCTTGGGCAAGTGCGGTGGATTAAAGCGTAAAAATGAACTTGGAGACCTAATTCTTCCCATTGCTGCCATTAGGCACGAGGGAACCTCTAACGACTATTTCCCACCAGAAGTTCCTGCGCTACCCGCATTCAACCTTCAGCGTGCTGTATCAACCACTATCCGCAACCACAATCGCGACTACTGGACTGGTACCGTGCTAACCACCAACCGCAGGGTTTGGGAGTACGACGAGGACTTTAAGGAGTACCTACGCCTTACCCGTGCCATGGCCATTGATATGGAAACGGCAACCATTTTCACTGTAGGATTTGCCAACGAGATTCCTGCTGGTGCTCTGCTTCTAGTATCGGATCAGCCAATGATTTCAACAGGTGTTAAAACATCAAACAGCGATAAGGTTGTAACCAATCTCTTTGTTGAGGATCACATAAAAATTGGTATAGAATCCCTTCAGGAGCTTCGTAACGATGGTCGTTCTGTAAAACACCTAAGATTCTAGCAGCATGGCCAAGAAGAAATCTAGCGAAGAGGATTGCAATGAAATTCTAGCCGATCTTAAACGGAAGATTTACAAGCCCGTTTACCTTCTGGTTGGCGACGAGTCGTACTTTATCGATAAGATTTCTGACTACATATCCGATAACGTGCTAACCGAATCGGAAAAGGCCTTTAACCAAGTAGTTCTTTATGGAAAGGACTCCGAAGTTGGCAACATTATAGATGCAGCGCGCCGATTCCCCATGATGTCTAACCATCAGGTGGTTATTGTTAAGGAAGCGCAGCACTTAAAAAAAATAGAGGATTTAGAGCATTACCTAAAAGCCCCACAGCAAACCACTATTCTTGTGGTTTGCTACAAGGGGAAACCTGGCGAAAAAATGGCTAAACCCACTAAGGGTTTAAAAAGTCTTTTCACGCTGGCCGATAGGGTTGGTGTTTTTTTTGAATCAACTGCCTTTTACGAGAACCAAGTTCCCGAATGGATTATCCGATACCTGGCGGTTAAGGAAATATCTATTGCCATTAAACCCGCCACGCTACTAACCGATTTCTTAGGAACCGACCTTAGTAAAATTGTGAACGAGCTGGAGAAGCTTATCATTACGCTCCCACCAAACACAAAAACCATTACTGCGGAGCATATTGAGAAAAACATTGGCCTAAGCAAGGACTTTAACCGCTTTGAGCTAACCAAGGCGCTTGGCGAAAGGGACGCTACAAAGGCATTTCTCATTGTCGATCACTTTGCTAAAAATCCATCAAACAACCCATTTGTGGTTACCATCTCGGCAGTGTTCCAGTACTTTATAAAGCTGTTTAAGTTACACATCCTAAAAAACATCTCCGAAGCAGAACTGGCCAAAGAGCTGGGTGTACATCCCTTCTTTTTAAAGGAGTACCGTAAAGCGGCGCAGTTTTACACTACAACAAGATGCTTTCAAATAATAAGCCTCTTGCGCGAGTATGACCTAAGAGCCAAAGGGGTCAACAACGACTCTACCGATCAAGGAGAATTATTGCGGGAACTCGTATTCAAAATCCTCTACTCCTAAATAGTATCACTACATTTGCAGTAGCAACGCTTTGCTTACGTTCTAGCGGAAAACATAATACCACTTTTGTTGTTAGGTATAAAAACTCATTTATGGGAAGCACTACTATAATTATAATAGCCGTAACGGCAATAGTTTCCATTCTTGCTTTTAGCAATAGAACCATAATGGACAGGTTACTCCTAAGCCCTTACAGAATAGTTCATAACAAGGAGCTGTATAGAATTGTAACACATGCTCTGGTGCATGCCGACTACATTCACCTAGCTGTAAACATGATTGTACTCCTATCGTTTGGGCTCGCCATTGAAAATATATTCAAAGAGCTAAAACAGGTTGGAGTTGTTGGCAATGCCACGTTTCACTTTTTGGTGCTATACCTTGGTGGGGCAATAATTAGCACGCTATCAACAATAAAAAAACACAAAAACGATTACTATTACCAAGGCGTTGGAGCCTCTGGTGCCGTTTCGGCAATTGTTTTTGCATCAATTTTCTTCCAGCCACTTAGCAAATTGCTAATTATGGGTATAATACCCATTCCCGCCATCCTTTTTGGGGTAATATACCTAGCCTACTCCCATTACATGAGCAAAAAGGGTAACGATAACATTAATCACGATGCGCACTTTGTGGGTGCTGTATTTGGCTTTATATACCCAATACTTGTGCAACCCAGTCTTATCAAAGTATTCCTTAATCAGTTAGGATTACTATAAACGTTGGGCACAATGCAGCAACCATCAGTTATCAACTTTTATCCTGTAAGCAGCAAAGAGCAGGGCTACGACTTTGTAGTTATAGCATCCCGATACCAGAATAGCTGGTTATGGGTTCAACATAAAGATAGGGATACATGGGAAATGCCCGGCGGACACGTAGAACCTAACGAAGCGGTTAATCATGCTGCAAGTAGGGAACTTTTTGAGGAGACCGGCGCTACATTGTATTCCATAACACCCATTACTGATTTTGAAGTAGAGTTTAGAGGTAAACAAAGCTGGAATAGGCTATTCCTTGCCCATATAGATAAGTTGGGACCGCTCCCAGAGAGTGAGATAAAGGAAGTAAAACTATTTGACGATTTACCCACAGCCCTCACCTATTCGCTCATTCAGCCTCAACTTCTAAACCATATAAAGCAACAACTAGCAAGTAAAAAGGAACTGTGACAGGAAAAAACTATATATGGCTCGATGGCGAAATGCTAGATGCAGCAAAGCCTGCACTTAGCATAGGCAACAGAGCTTTTGCCTATGGCGATGGCCTTTTTGAAACCATACACGCCTTTGGCACAACGGCAAGGCATTTGGATTTACACATTCAACGGTTAACCTATGGAATGTCGTTGCTACACATGTACATTCCCTCATTCCTTACTACAGAAAACATTTCCCACGAAATAACACGCCTGTTAAACAAAAACAGGTTCTTTGGAAGCACAAGGGTAAGGCTTACCGTATTTAGACGCGAAGGGGGATTATATACACCAACAAACAATGCAGTTCATATTGCCATTGAGTGTAAACCGCTAGACATAAAGATGTTTGAGGCTAACTCCAAAGGGTTAATTATTGACATTTACCCAGAGATGCAGAAGCCTCTTAACGCCCTATCGTCCATAAAAAGTTGCAATGCTCTATTCTACGTAATGGCTGGCATTTACAGGGAGCAGAACGAGCTGGACGACTGCATTCTACTTAACGATCAGGGCAGAATATCAGAGGCAACCTCGTCAAACATATTTATTCTACGTGGTAAAGAACTTTTTACGCCATCTCTTGCAGAGGGCTGCGTAGCTGGTATTACCCGAAAACTAGTAATTGACATTGCTGGCAAGCTTGGCCTACAGGTGCGAAGCCAAGTAGCTATTCACCCAGAGCTACTTCTCGAAGCCGACGAGGTATTTTTTACTAATGCTATTAGCGGAATACGTTGGGCTGTGGGATATCAGCAGCGACGCTATTTTAGCAAGGTTAGCCGCCTAATATGCGATAAGCTAAACAGAGTTACCTTTCCCGATCAGTTTAACGACGGATTTTCTGGGTAAAGCATCCAGGGTTTGTACTTACTGCCCAGCTGCTCAACGGTTCGCTTCCAAAGATCGTCGTTCCCACCAATAATCTGAACGGTGTCAAGCTCAGTAACAAGCCACGACTCCTCCTCTATTTCCCGTGCAAGCTGATTCTCGCTCCACCCGGCATAGCCTACAAAAAAACGAATCTGATTCTTTGTTATCCCCTTTGCTGCCACCAAATCCTTAAGCGCATCAAAATCGCCCCCCCAGTATAACCCCTCACCAACCTTTGTGGCATCGGGAATTAAATCTCCCACAGTGTGAATAAAATGAATAGTATTGGGGGAAACAGGGCCTCCTATAGATATTTTAGCATCAAAATCGGGGAAATCGGGCATAAGCTCAGCTATCCTAAACTCCAGCATTTTATTGAGAACAAAACCAACAGTATTCTTCTCATCGTGCTCAACAAGTAGAACAACCGAACGCTTAAAATACTCGTCAACAAGCGAAGGCTCAGCCAAAAGAACTCGCCCTTTTTGGGGTAAAATCTGTTCGTGCTTAACCCTAAAGTAGTCCATGTTAAGTTCGTTTGGCATATTGAATCATTTACATGGCAAAATAGCAAATTTCTACGAAATGGAGCAAAAATAGGCTGACGTTGTGATTAAATAAACGTTATACGTTCTATTTTTTCATTACGCAGTGGATTTTAATACTGCAAATGGATAAATGTAGGCACTCATGCAATCCAGCATCAAACCTTTTCCTCAAACGGTTGTTATCTCATGTAAATAAAAAGGTGCAATGCAAGCAACAACCAAACATAGTTGTACCAAATCAATTGATTAGCCTACATTTCTTTTGTAAATTTGAGAATACACAACCATACCATTATGTCAGCAAAAAATAGTTCTAAAACCAGCACACAAGCAAACATATCAAAACAGGAGATTCTTTCCGATTACAAACTTGCCGTTCTAAGCCGCGAAACCAGCCTACTAGGTCGCAAAGAGGTACTAACAGGCAAAGCCAAATTTGGAATTTTTGGCGATGGTAAAGAGGTTGCCCAAATTGCACTTGCCAAAACATTTAGAGAGGGCGATTGGCGATCGGGCTACTACCGTGACCAAACCTTTATGATGGCAACAGGAATGTACTCTCCCGAGGATTTCTTTGCCCAGCTTTACGGCCAAACAGATGTAGACTTGAACCCTGGAAATGCCGGGCGCTCTTTTAACAACCACTTTGCAACCCGAAGCCTTAACCCAGATGGAACGTGGAAAGATCTCACAAAGATGAAGAACACCTCATCGGACATCTCTCCCACTGCAGGGCAAATGCCCCGATTACTAGGCCTAGCCTATGCTTCTAAGCTCTTTAGGAATATTGATGTGCTAAAGCAGCAAACCACCTTAAGCCATAACGGTAACGAGGTTGCTTTTGGAACCATTGGCGACGCCAGTACTTCCGAGGGACATTTCTGGGAAACAATTAACGCTGCTGGGGTACTACAGGTACCCATGGCCATGACTGTTTGGGACGATGGCTACGGAATTTCCGTATCGAAGGATTACCAAACCACCCACGCCGATATTAGCCGCGTACTTGATGGTTTCAAAAAACAGGAGGGCGATAAAACAGGATACCATATATTCAAAGCCCGAGGCTGGAACTACCCAGAGCTTATTGAGACCTTTGCCAAAGGTATAGAGCTTTGCCGCACACAGCACACCCCTGTTCTGTTTCACATCACAGAGCTAACGCAGCCTCAGGGACACTCCACATCGGGCTCGCACGAACGTTACAAAACGGCCGACAGGCTCGCATGGGAAACAGAATACGATGCCAACAACCAGCTACGCAAGTGGATTATAGAACAAGGGTATGCCTCCATTGAGGAACTAGCCGAGTTGGAAAAACAAGCAGCATCCGAAGCTAAAGCAGCCAAAGAGGCCGCTTGGAAAAAATACCAAGAGCCCATTAAACTTGAGCGCGAAGCGCTTATTAAGATCATCGATAATCGCTCTTGCATTTGCAAACGCGAACATGTTGATAAAGTTGGTATCATAACCAACGAGCTGCGTAAAATTGCCAACCCTATTCGGAAGGATAACATGAGCGCGGCAAAAAGAATTCTTAGGCATGTTTGCACCGATTGCTCTATGCGAGAGAAGCTACAGGCTGACCTATCGGCATGGCTTAAAAACAACTACGAAAAGGCTAACGATTTGTATAGCACCCACCTATACTGCGAAACAGAAAAAGCTGCAGTAAAGGTAAAAGCGGTTGACCCAATATTCACCGATAGCTCACCAATGGTTAATGGTCGCGAGATTCTACGCGACAACTGGGATATTCAGTTTGCAAAAAATCCTAAACTGATTGTTTTTGGCGAAGATGTGGGTAAAATTGGTGGGGTTAACCAAACCTACGAAGGCTTACAAGCCAAGTACGGTGAGCTAAGAATAACCGACACGGGTATTCGCGAAACAACCATTATGGGTCAAGGGCTTGGCATGGCACTACGCGGATTACGCCCCGTTGCCGAGATACAGTACTTTGATTACCTGCTGTACGCACTGCAAACCATGAGCGACGATGTGGCTACAACCCGTTGGAGAACCAAAAGCGGGCAAATAGCACCAGTTATTGTGAGTACACGTGGTCACAGACTAGAAGGTGTTTGGCACTCCGGCTCACCACTTAGCATGGTTATTAACTCAATACGAGGCATGTACGTGTGCGTTCCGCGCAACATGACCCAAGCTGCAGGCTTCTACAATACGCTACTAGAGGGCGAAGATCCCGCTCTGGTTATTGAACCATTAAATGGCTACCGTTTAAAGGAGAAGAGACCAGAAAACATTGGCGACTTTAGAATTCCACTGGGCGTTCCAGAGGTACTAACACAGGGAACCGATGTTACCCTTGTAACCTACGGAAGCTGCGTTAGGATTGCACAGGAGGCAGTTGAACAGTTAGCAGAGTTTGGCATTTCGGTTGAGTTAATTGATGTTCAAACCCTACTCCCATTCGACTTACCCAATACCATACTGGAATCGGTTAAAAAAACCAACCGCGTAGTGTTCTTTGACGAGGATGTTCCTGGAGGTGCCACCGCATTTATGATGCAAAAAGTGGTTGAGGAGCGTGGTGCATTCTACTATCTCGACTCTCAACCTCGCACCATAACAGCACAGGAGCACCGCCCAGCATACACAACCGATGGAGATTACTTCTCTAACCCAAATGCTGAAAATGTATTTGAAACTATCTACGATATGATGCACGAGGCTAAACCAAAGCGCTACCCTAAACTTTACTAGAAACAATATATGGAAGGTGTAGCACTAACAAGTTGTGTCAATTGGCAACCCCTTAGTGCAAATCAAAAAGCAATAACATAGCTATGATTACAAAGGACATAACCATAGAGGAACTAGTAGATAAGATCCCCGAATCGGTCCAACTACTTAGTAAACGTGGAATAATATGCATTTTATGCGGCGAACCTGTTTGGGGAACACTAGACGAACTAGCCAAAAGCAAACAGTTCACAAATGAACAGATTAACGAAATCGTGTTGGAAATAAACAAGTTAGCCAAGTAGAACTGTACCAATGTACGAAAGAGAGCGGCAGCTGCCGCTCTCTTTCGTGTTTTATAGTCCTATTAATATCATCTGAATATAAAAAAGAAGACAATCTAATACCCTTGTTAATATGTAGTAGTTAAATCCACTCCAAAATGATAACTTTCTAACCATTACGAGCTATAACCTGAAGTTTACCTGCATCAAGTAGCTCCACATTTTTCCCATCAATATCAATAAGCGAATCGCGCTTAAATAGCGAAAGTGAGTTTATAACGCTCTCCTTTGAGCACCCAACCACTTCGGCTATCTCCACGCGCGACAGAGGAAGTTCAAACCTGTTGTGACCAAATATTTTGGCCATTTCCAAAAGGAATAGCGCAATTGCTCCATCCACGTTCTTACGGGAAAGACGGGTTAGCTCATGCACCATATCATTGGTCATTAAGCTCATAAGTTTAATAAGCAGCAAGGAGAACTGGCTATTGGACTGTATCACCTCTTCAAAACGCAACTTATCGAACTGTCTAACGGTAGAGTCAACAAGTGCTACCGCCGAAAAGTCCACCGTTTTATTGGCAAATGCGCACATTATTCCAATAAAGGAATTTGATGCAACCAGCTTAATGGTACTTGTTTGCCCATCGGAATCAACGTTCAGTTTTACCAAGCCTCCCTCAAGAAACAGCACGTTAGAAGCAAGCATACCCTGCTTAATAATCGTTTCGCCCTTCCTGTACGTAAGAACAGTTGAACTCTCTGCAAGCATTGCAGACTGCTCCTTCGACAAAGCGTCAAAGCACTGCTCAACGGTTACATCATCGCCTATCATACTAATACTATTTATACAAACATGCTTTTCAGCACTTTAATTAATGCAAAAATAATCATCTACCCCATTAAAACTACTGATAAAACAACGTAAAGCCCCATTTGTTATTTGAATAAACACACCTTAGCTATAGCTATGTTTGTAGTGTTAATTAAAAAACACTACAAACCATGGCCGATTTAAAGTTCAGAGTTAAAGCACATAGCGAAAACGCCACTAAAACAGTGGTTAAAGCACGTCAATTTGAGATTATTATTGATGAACCAGCCGATCTTGGCGGAGCCGATGCTGGGCCAAATCCTGTTGAATACGTACTGGCTGCATTTGCTGGTTGCCTAAACGTTATGAGCCATCTAGTTGCTAACGAGATGGGTTTTAAACTAAACGGTGTACGCATAGACCTTGCCGGAACGCTAAATCCTGCTAAGCTATTTGGACAAAGCGATGAGGACAGAGCAGGCTACAAGGAGATAACTGTAAAGCTTACTCCCGATACCGATGCCGATGCCGAAACGCTAAAAAAATGGCTTGAAGCAGTAACATCACGCTGCCCTGTTAGCGATAACCTTAAGAACATCACTCCCGTAAAGGTTGAGCTGGGTAAATGCTAATAAACAAGAACTAAAAAAGCAGAGGTTTCTAACACACCTCTGCTTTTTTAGTTTAACCAACTACAATATCTTGCAAACTCCTTTTAGGAAGATGATGAACATGGCAATCGTCTCGCCAATACTTAATATCACCATCAGCTCCTACAGGTTCTACAACAACCTCCTCCACGGGTTCACCCAGTGCCAGTACTAGGGCTATCTTCAAATTCTCTGGCAACCCCAGCACTTTAGCAAGGGCTTCCTTCTTTACTGAGGCAATTATACAGCCACCCAGCCCCTTTTCTACTGCACCTAAAAGAATGCTCTGCGCGGCAATCCCTTGGTCATGAATCATTCCCTGAGCAACCAAAGTATCCTCAAGCATCACCACGTAAGCTGCAGGACGCTCGCCATCTACAGGCCCATCCCACTCTTTTAGGTAACCAGCCCATGCAAGGTGTGGAAATATTTGCTCATTCAGCTCGGCATCGGTGGAGAGGTAGTACTTAAGCGACTGGATATTACGTCCCGAAGGCGACATACGCGCTAAGTCAACAAGTTCAAGCAATAGCTCTCGGCTAATGCGCTTATTCTGGCGAAAACGCCTATAGCTCCTATTTCTATATACAAGTTCTTTAATCATAAAAAGCGGTAGAATTTAAAGGTTAAGAAAAGCGATACCCTTGTGGCAAATGGCAATCCAGTCTATAACAATAGGTGAACCCAATGAGAGTAAATCCCATCGGCGGTTCACCTATTATGACGTTAGATCAAGAAAAAAGTTTACTTGCCAAAGCGCTCCTCAACCACGCTCCAATCAACAATTCGCCAGAACTCTTGAATGTAATCGGGACGCTTATTCTGATAGTCTAAATAGTAAGCATGCTCCCAAACATCGCAGGTTAATAGGGGCGTTAAGCCTGAACGTAGCGGATTGCCCGCATTTGACTCCTGCACTATCTCCAAATGGCCATAGGCATCCTTAACAAGCCAAGCCCAACCAGAACCAAAAAGAGTAGCTGCAGCTTTAGCAAAAGCCTCCTTAAGCTGCTCAAACGAGCCAAAGTCTGCTACAATAGCCTCGGCAAGTTTTCCTGTTGGAGCGGCTTTGGGTTTTGGAGAAAAGGTTGTAAAGTAGAAAGTATGATTCCACACCTGCGCCCCATTATTGAAAATACCACCATCGGCTTCGCGAACAATGGTTTCTAAGTCGGCATTTTCGAACTTGGTTCCAACAATAAGGTTATTTAAGTTATTCACATACGCCTGATGGTGTTTACCATAGTGAAACTCCAATGTTTTTGAGGAAATTACAGGCGCCAAATCCTCTAGAGCGTAAGGTAATTTTGGAAGTTCGTGCTTCATAACCATTTGTGTTTAGTTTATTATCGGTTGTAACTAAACAAAGGTAACAATGTTTCGCCAGCAAAACCAAAAGAGTTTTACCAATAACATAATAACCAGGAAGCACACGCTATATTCTAGACTTTTATTCCCACAACAAACACATCGTCGGTTTGCGGGTATTCTGCTTTATGTCTATCGAAAGCGGCAAAAAGAACGCGCTGCTGCTCATCAAGTGGAAGGTCAACAACACCCGATAGCAGCTCACGAAAGGCTACGTGGCCAAACTTCTTGTTTAAAGGGCCACCAAACTGATCGGGGAAGCCATCACTAAACAAATAAAGCATATCGCCAGGAGCAAGAGTTATGGCAACTTCGGTAAACGGATTGAGCACAGGATAATACCCCACAGGCATCCGGTCGGGTTTAAGTTCACTTATTATGCCATGCCGAATAACTTTTGCAGAGGCCACTGGTGTTCTGTTACACGCAACGTACAAAGGGGAATTGGCACCAGCAAAGGTTAGCTTATAGGTTTTAGGATCGAACACACAAAGGGCAATATCCATACCATCGTAACTATCGTCGTCCTTACCTGTTTGGTTAAGAGCTTTTATAATGATTGAGCGCAACTCCCCTAGCATCTGTGCGGGGCTGCCTAACTTTTCCTGAGCCACTATTTGGTTTAAGTAGGCTAAGCCCAACATGCTCATAAAACCACCTGGAATGCCATGACCAGTACAATCGGCTACCGCAAAGTAGAGCTTAGAATCAACATAAGTTGCCCAAAAAAAGTCGCCACCAACCGACTCTCTAGGTAAGGATAGGATAAAGGACTCACTAAAATGCTCTTCAACAAACTTGTGCGTGGGCATAATTGCCTGCTGAATACGTTTTGCATAGTCTATAGACTCACCTAGCTCCGTCAATAGATTAATAATCCTATCGCGCTGCTGTACAACCAGATTACGATGACTCTCTATGTCGTTTCGTTGTTCAATTATCTCTCTATTTTGCTGCTCAATTGCCAATTTCTGCCTTTCCAAATCCACATTATGCCTTCGTTTTTGCAATAGGTTAAGATAGGTAAGAACAGACACAACAATCATAGACAAGAATGCAAACATAAAGAAGTTGGCTATGTAACGTTGCCGCTTCGACTCCAATTCGGCTGTTTTTGTTCTTGACTGCTGTTCCAAACGCTGACGTTGAAGTTCCTTTTCCAAATTAACCTGGACTAGCTGCAAGGGAAGCTGCCTTGCACCAAGACTATCCCTAAATGCAACGTGCCTTTTAAAGTGATAGTAAGATTTTGTACAATCCCCTTCTCGGCTAAATATTTCGGAAAGCAGCTCATGTGCATCGCGTTGCAAACTGGTTGCCCTTATTGATTGGGCTTTAGATAACGCATCAAGAGATAGGCGCTTAGCCAAAGCATAATCACCTAATGCCATGTAGGTAGAGCTTAGCTCTATCAAGGTCCAAGCAGCACCTCTTGGCTCGCCCAACTTATTGTATGCCGTTTGTGCCTCATGCAAAAGCTGAAGGGACTCGTCGAACCGGCCCTTAATTCTTAGCACAATGCCCTTCAAAACCGTGACCTCGGCTAGTCCCGAAGGCTCATCAACTTGTTGGTACAGTGATATGGCCTCATCGTAGCAAATTAGCGCACTATCATACCGCGCTTGAGCCTGATAAGCAGGCCCCATATATGTTAGGGTAAGGGCTATTCCCCTGTCATCATCCAAATCGCGAAGCAGTGAAAGCGCGTGGGTTAAATATGATAGTGCCAAATTGTAGTCGCCACTAGCCGTAATAACTTTTCCTATATTCCTATTTAGGTAGGCTATACCAACAGGATCGGGAAACTTTTCCCTAATGGCAAGCGCTTCCATAAAAAAGCTCAGTGATTTGGGATAATCCCCCTGATTGAGGTAAACACTACCTATATTGCCCAACGACCGGGAATAGGACAACGAGTCTCCCAGCCTTTTCTTTATTTCCAATGACCGATAGAAATAGGAAAGTGCGCTGGCATAATCGCCGCGAGCATCGTAAATCATCCCTATGTTATTAAGGGAGTGAGATATACCAAGTGAGTCGTTAATTGTGGCTCGAGCACCAAGTGAACGGTTGTAAAAAATTATGGCACTATCGTAATCGCCAGCCCTATAGTGCAAGGTTCCCAACTGATTATACGCATCGGCAACACCCTTATAATCAGAAAGCTGATTGTATAGCCTAAACGATTCGTGAAGATAGAACGAAGAGCTGTCGGTATTTCCTAAGGCTAAAAATATTTGCCCCAACATGTAACGCGAATCGGCTTCATCGGGTAAATTTCTAGACTCAAGCGAAATGGAAAGAGCCTTTTTTGCAAACCACATCGACTCCTCAAACTTCCCTAAACTACTGGATTTTTGGGCTTTATCGAGCAAAGAGGTTACATCATTCGGCTCATTAGTAATAAATCCTCGTGCCGAAAAAGCAGCAAGGCAAGTAAACACCAACAGAAAACATAGCCTTTGTACTATTCTTAGCATTAGCCCCAAATTGATTCTCGTAATTTTACGAAAAACAAACTAGATTAAGAAACTCCAACAAAAAAAAGTGGCTGGGAACCCCTCCCCAGCCACTAACAGTAAACCCCAAAACTTAAACCAAACTTAAACCAAACCGAGCATTAGGAAATTGATTATCCTAACGCACCATTTAGATTTTTCTCAACCTGAGCCCAGTTAATAACACTAAAGAAGTTAGATATGTACTCTGGTCGCTTATTCTGATACTTAAGATAATATGCATGTTCCCAAACGTCTAGAGCAAGGATTGGTGTTCCCTTTAGCTCCGAAAGATCCATTAATGGATTGTCCTGATTAGGAGTTGAACCAATAGCTAGTTTGCCATCATTAACAACCAACCAAGCCCAGCCTGAACCAAACCTAGAAGCTGCAGCAGAAGAAAATTTCTCCTTAAACTCAGCAAATGAGCCAAAAGATTTCTCAATAAGCTTCTTAACCTCTCCTTGAGGTTCACCTCCTGCATTTGGCGCCATAATGGTCCAAAATAGATTGTGATTAAAATAACCACCTCCATTATTTCTTACAGCAGGCGAATGCTTAGAGATATCCTTTAGGATTGCCTCAATAGGCATAGACTCCAGGGAGGAGCCCTGAATAGCATTATTTAGATTATTTGTATAGCCAGCATGATGCTTACCGTGGTGAATTTCCATAGTAGCCGCATCGATGTATGGTTCTAAAGCATTAAATGCATAAGGTAATTTAGGTAATTCGAATGTCATATCTGTATTGTTTTTATTTAGACTTATTATAGATATAAACACAGAGTAAAAAAAAAGGTTCACTTTTAAGAACCATTTTTACACATTTAAGTGAAAAGGAAGTATTTTGAAAGAGTGACTCTCTACAAACTCTTCTTGCTTCGGCCACTACTACCCGATTCCGAACGCTTTGAAACCTGATAAACCTTCTCTTTTTTAGCGGAGTAAAGTTCGAACCCTAAAAAGAAGAACTTCACCTCAAAAAATTCTACATACCATTTACCATCAAGAGAATCAATTCGTTCAAGGAATCGATTAGTCTTGCCAAACAAAGGAGTCTTCTCCTGCTGAATATTTTGTGTCAAAGTTTCTACTTTCATGGTTATTCATTACTAATATAACAATAATAAATGTCCGTTTCCCACATTAAACATACAATTTGTGTATATATAAAACATTAAACACAAAAAAGAGTTCACCCTTAGCACCCCCTCAAAAATATAACATACAGACGAAAAGACCATTACAACAAGCACACGCATGGATACTAAACAAAAACAGGTGTGACCAACTGGTCGAAAAATTTGAGGGAACGCCCTTTTTCAAGGAGAAAATTGATGGCAGAACGACCAGAATCACCTAAATCTGCAGAATAACTATTTACATAAAGCTGTATATGCTTACGCATAATTTCAACATCCATCTCCTGAGCATATGTGCGAACGTAATTAGTTGAAAGATCAGGATTTGCAAAAGCAAAATTAACGCTTTGTGCTATCAACTGTTGAACCAATACTTTCACATTCTGCGATAAATCTCGCCTTATTGCAATTCCTCCTAACGGGATTGGCAAGCCTGTCTCGGTTTCCCAAAAATCGCCCAAATCATTCAGTTTTATTAACCCTCGCTTCTGGTAGGTGAACCTTGTCTCATGAATAACAACTCCAACGTCCACTTCGTTGGAAAGCACCACATCTTCTATGTCAGAAAAAAGGTAAACCTTTTTATCATTGGCATCGGGGTAAGCTAGCGAGAATAGTAAGTTTGCAGTGGTTTGTACTCCTGGAATGGCGATTTTTGCGTAACGTACTTCGTCTGGATAAATCTTGCGCTTGCTAACAACCAAAGGGCCAACACCTCTTCCAAGTGCACTTCCAGAAGAGAGTAACTGGTAATTTTCAGATACTGCCCCATAGGCATTAATGCTAATCTTGGTTATATCTGGAATAGCACGTAATGCATTTTTGTTTAGTTCCTCAATATCAGCAAGTGCAACATCAAATTTAAGCCCCTGCAAATCGATACGCTTATTAACCAAAGCATCGAACATAAAGGTATCGTTTGGGCAGGTCGAAAAACAAAGGGAAAGGTTCATCGAGCTAATCTCCTAATGAATTATCAATAATATTAACTACACGTTGAACCTCATTGCAAAGGTTCTTTACTGCTAACGGAATTTGCCACCTGTTTCTATCTCGGGGCTCTACCCTGTTGGAAATGGCACGGACTGACAGAAAAGGCAATCCCTCCATAAGACAACAATAGAACAGCGCAGCCCCCTCCATTGTTTCAATATCAGCAGAGTAGAGTTCACTTAATAGCCCTATTCGCTCATGCGATCCCGTTGCCGAAGCCACAGTTATACCTGTCACCACGGGCAATCCTATGGCTGACGAGGCACACAATGGAGAAGAGCAAACCATTACCCCATCGGTATAGGGCATTGTACTAGGATTGAGAAGACCTATCTGGAAAAGCGACAAGAATTTCCCTTTGTCGTCGACACCATAATCCGCAAAAGTTTCGGTTAAAACAGCAACCACACTACCCAACTTCAAGTGTGGGTTATAGGTACCTGCAATACCTACACCTACAACAAAATCGAATTGTTTCTGAGCAAGGGCTCTGCCTAAGCGATAAGAATAGGGAGCCGCACCAATACCTGCAATAAGGCACCATAACTCAACGTTACGTTCTTTAGCGAGAATAAAGCAGTCCAGCCCAATGTCTGCCGTAACATTACTTAAAAGAGGTGAAACCTCTGCTGCTGTTGCCGATACAATTAAAATTCTGCGCACAATACCTATGTGTAATTTTGTAGTGCAATTTGCAAAAAAGGTGCAAAGTAAAAAAGGAGCACTCACGAAATAAAAGAGTCACACCTTAAGCTACCTGCACATTTTGTAAGATTAACACTTTAAAGTACAAGATGGAGTGAGTAGTTACTCAAAAAAACTATCTTTGAAATAGAACAAAAAAACAAAACAATATGCCCAAAACCTATTTAACCAGAAGAGAGCGGTTCTCTGCGGCACACAGGCTCTTCCAGCATGAGCTTAACGACACAGAAAACTCGCAGATATACGGACAGTGCTCTCATCCAAATTGGCATGGGCATAACTACGAACTTTTTGTTACTGTAAAAGGCGATGTTGATCCGGAGATTGGCTTCACTCTTAATCTGAAAACGCTTAGCAACATTATAAAATCCCAGATTATTGACAAGGTAGATCACAGGAATTTAAACCTTGACGTACCATTTCTTAAAGGCAAAATTCCAACTACCGAAAACTTAGCCATTGCCATTTGGGACGAGTTAGAGCCATATGTTAAAGAACTTGGTGCAGAGCTCTACAAAGTTAAAGTGCAGGAAACAGAGAACAATTTTATTGAGTATTTTGGCGAACTTTAATATAGCAAATGCATTTTGCGAAAAACTATTAAAATGGAAGTAATAAACGGAGGCGGAGCCATTAATGAATTCGATGGGTACGCAAAAATTGAGAGATGGAACCCAGAAACAACAGAAAAACTAGCGGTTCATTACAAAGCAATTCTTGAGCTAATTGGTGAAGATATTAACAGAGAGGGATTAGAGAAAACACCGTTAAGAGTTGCAAAAGCCATACAATTCCTAACCCAAGGTTATAACATCAACCCACAGGAAATATTAGGTGCAGCTACCTTTAACGAGGATTACAGACAAATGGTAATTGTTAAAGACATAGAGCTATACTCCATGTGTGAGCACCATATGATTCCGTTCTACGGAAAAGCCCATGTTGCCTA
This sequence comes from Bacteroidales bacterium UBA5206, assembly GCA_002412705.1. Classification (GTDB taxonomy): domain Bacteria; phylum Bacteroidota; class Bacteroidia; order Bacteroidales; family Tenuifilaceae; genus UBA5206. The sequence continues at coordinate 29,916 of DHVO01000210.1, forward strand.
CATTCCAAATGGGAAAATTACTGGGCTAAGCAAAATTGCCAGAGTGGTTGAAGCTTTTGCACGGAGGTTACAGGTTCAGGAACGACTAACAATGCAAATACGCGACTGCATTCAGGAAACCCTAAATCCCCTTGGTGTTGCTGTTGTTATTGAGGCTGCACACATGTGCATGCAGATGCGGGGCGTACAAAAGCAAAATTCCGTTACCACAACATCGGCGTTTACGGGTGCCTTTTTGAGCCAGAACAAAACAAGAGAAGAGTTCATACACCTTATAAGCAACAAGTTACACTAAATCTGCACACCTCATTAAAGCAACAGCCGGGCAGAATCTACCCGGCTGTTGCTTTAGGCTACAGTCACAAAAAAGGAGCGGACTAATTGGCAATCCAACTACTCCGCTCCTTCCTATGCATCCCCCAATTGAAACCCTAAAACTACTCACTTGGAGCCTCTTCGTTCTTCTTGTTTTTCATGCGGAAGAAGAGATCTACAAGATCGTATTTAAATGTTAACGAAAACCCGAAGTTGCTACTACGGTTATTGTTATCCAAGGCCCCTTTAGTTACTTTTGATACACCTTGCTCATACCTTAATCCGAGACCTATTTTACCATACTTAATATCGTACTCAGCACCAGCACCAAGAACAAGCCCCCATTCGGTGCGTTTCCATTCGTCGGAGGTTAACGGAAGAGGATCTTCAGAAAAGGTAGCAGACTCAAAAGCAACAGAACCACCCGTTCTAACATTAGCATATGCTCCACCTAAAGCGTAAACCTTTGATAATCCAATAAAATCAAAAGAAAGCTTAGCTAGCAAAGGAATTCCCAGATAATTTACCTTTACATTTTGTTGCATTCCACCTCCCAAATCATCTATAACGCCCTTGCTATTGTAAAGGAGTTCCCCCTCTAATGAAAGCATTGAAGTAAGTCCAATCTCACCCACAACACCAAGATGATACCCTACTTTTCTTTCGGGGCTTGTACCATAATTCGATATACTAGCAAAATTCATCCCAGCCTTTGGTCCAACATACACAAAACCAACATCGTGACCAGCAATTTTAAAAAGTTGAGCATAACTGGGACTCAACATAATGGCAAAAAGAGAAACCAATAAAAACTTTTTCATAGTAAAGGGTTATTTTCTTAATGATTTGTTAACCAAAGTTAAGGCAAACCATTAACACAATGCAACTCATTAATCTACCTTTTAAACTACTTAATCAAAATAAGAATAACATTTACACATAATGTTTATTTTTACACTACAACCAATCAACCCAACTATGAATAACATAAACTCTATTCTCGATTTTTTAAAACTGGTTGTTGTAACCACAGCCAGCCAGCTAATGTGGCTACTAGGACTGCTCTTTGTGTTTGGACTTATACTGTATGTTTTTGCAAGGTTTACACGTACAACCTATGTTAAGTCCATTGGACCCAAATTCGACATCATATTTACAGGTTGGATTGGGACTCCTGTCCATGAGTTAGGCCATGCTATTTTCTGTGTGCTTTTCCGCCATAGAATTGTTGAAATGAAGCTGTACAACCCTAATCCCGACGATGGAACCCTAGGGTATGTAAACCATGCATACAATCCCAATAGTACCTACCAAAAAATTGGCAACTTCTTTATTGGAGTGGGGCCAATAATTTTTGGAGCACTTGTTCTGTACGCTGCGCTTTACTACTTAGTACCAAACGTGAATGATGTTTTTGCAAATATCGAGTTACAAAGCAAATCGTTAATAAAAGGTGTTAAGGGAGATTTTAGCGGCATTCTTGGTTCGCTGTGGGGAACAACCCTTTTAACACTTAAATCCCTATTTAGGCCAGAGAATTTTAGCGATTTTAAGTTCTACATTTTTCTATACCTATCGCTATGTGTAGCATCGCACATGGAGCTAAGCCCTCCCGATATAAGCGGAGCATGGAGAGGGCTACTCTCTCTAGTAATATTCTTTTTGGTGCTAAACCTTATAATCCTTGGACTTGAGGCCCTTGGCCTAAGCAGCCACTTTGGCAAGTGGTGGAACTATGTAAAGATTGAGAGCTATGCTACCGGTATAAATAAATGGGTAGGAACCTTTGGGGCGCTATTTGTTTTTGCATCTATCATTTCCGGAATAAACTTTATAGTATCGTACCTAGCGCTAAGTATATACAATATGGTACGGGGCAAAGGGCTTATTAATCCAGCATGGTAACATTTCAGAATATTGAACAACAGCTAAGGGAGCTAAAAGGCTCCCTTATTGCTAATCCAGTTAGCAAAGGTGAACTAACAATTGTAAAAGAAGCACTAGCTGAACTTGGTATTGAATCCATCCCTGATGAGCTTACAGATTTTCACTATCACATGGATGGCTTTGTTTGGAATGGCATAGAGATATACCCTTTTAACTCAAGCAACTTTAACCATGAGTATTCTCCAAAAGAATTTGTAAAAGCCGTTAGAAATATTGTGGAACGGAAGAATTGCAAGTGGATTTGCTTTGGTGCGTGGGACGAGGAGTACTTTATCTACAGGGTTGAAACAAAAGAGTACGTTATTGCAGACCGAATGGATTTTATGGTTTTTGATACATTCTCCAGTCTTTCCCAGTTATTGGAATACGTTATTGCTGTTAGATCATAAAAAGAGCAGTCTGTCCCATCGCTTCACTAACCAACCAACCTATTAACCCGCAAACCAAAAGCCAATGGAACAGACCGCTCAATATCCCCCAATTAAACCTAACTAAAAAAACCTAATGCGTTTAAAGACCCTAAAAACCAAAATAACCTTGCAGTTGTTACTTACAAAGTTAAACGCATATTACACTGATTTGTTTACACTTATATATGATACGCATCACCTTTTTGAGTAAGGTGCATCAGCTAGCCGCTCAAATGATTACCACATAAGCAACTCCGATGTGCACGGGTAAATAAAAAAACGTAATTTTACCACCCGAAAACCAATTAGCTTATTTATGAAAGCATACGTTTTTCCGGGTCAAGGTGCCCAATTTGTTGGAATGGGAAAAGATTTGTACGACAAATCGCCCATAGCCAAAGAACTATTTGAAAAGGCAAACGATATTCTGGGTTTTAGAATCACAGACTTAATGTTCTCTGGAACCGACGAGGATCTTAAGCAAACAAAGGTTACCCAACCTGCCATATTCCTTCACTCCGTAATTCTAGCCAAGGTGCTTGGCAACGATTTTAAACCAGAAATGGTTGCTGGGCACTCCCTTGGAGAGTTCTCTGCTCTTGTTGCCAACGGAGCCCTTTCCTTTGAAGATGGCTTAGTGCTTGTATCGAAACGAGCCATGGCAATGCAAAAAGCTTGCGAGGTTGAACCATCTACCATGGCTGCCGTGCTTGGTCTGGACGACGAGAAGGTTGAGGAAATTTGCGCCTCTATTGACGAGGTTGTGGTTGCTGCAAACTACAACTGCCCAGGCCAACTTGTTATTTCTGGCTCCATTAAAGGTATTGAAACCGCTTGTCAAAAGCTAACCGAGGCTGGGGCAAAACGTGCACTTAAGCTAGCCGTTGGTGGTGCATTCCACTCTCCGCTTATGGAGCCAGCACGCCAAGAACTTGAAGCAGCAATTGCTGCAACAAAGTTCAGCACCCCAATTTGTCCCGTTTACCAAAATGTAAACGCCATGCCTACTAGCAATCCTGAGGAGATTAAGAAAAATCTTATATCTCAGCTTACGGCTCCAGTACGCTGGACACAAACCGTAAAGAACATGATTGAAGGTGGCGCAACGAGCTTTACAGAACTAGGACCAGGCAACGTGCTTCAAGGCCTAATTAAAAAGGTTGATAGAGCAATGGAAGCAAAATCGATGCAAACCATCGAGTAATAAAAAAACGCCTCTCTACAAGGGGCGTTTTTTTGTTCTTCACACATTCAACGATAACCTGCTACTCTGCAAATTTAAACACAACCGTTTGCTTTAAATCGGGGTGCAAGCTATTGGCTACAGGACACTCCTTTGCTGATAACTCTAATAATTTACGCTCCTTTGCAGTGTAGTTATTGTGAGGAAATGTTAGCTCCACAACAATTTCAACTACCCTACGAGGATTTGAACCCATTACTTTAGTTACGCTTATTTTGGTTCCATCAATATCAAACTTATGTGTTCGCGCCGCTATTCCCATTATGGTAACCATACATGCTCCTAGAGAGGTAGCCAGCAAATCGGTTGGAGAGAAGAACTCCCCTTTCCCCTGATTATCGATTGGGGCATCTGTTAAAAACTTATTCCCAGAGCGAACATGTTCTGCCTCTGTTCTCAATTCGCCTAAGTAAACTATTCGTGAGGTTTCCATTATTGTATTTGTTTTAATTGTAAGTAAAGATAACAAAAGGATAAGGGATATGTTCCCGCAAGCAGCAACAAGGGTTGAGTTTGCTTACCAAAAAAGAGAAAAGGGGACTATAAGCCCCCTTTTCATAACCTAAAACCAAAAATAAACTATACAAGGCCTTGATCAACCATTGCATTAGCAACTTTCATGAAACCAGCAATGTTTGCACCTTTAACATAGTTGATGTATCCATCTTTACCTGTTCCGTGCTCAACGCAAGCCTCGTGAATGCTCTTCATAATTTGGTGTAAACGAGCGTCAACCTCTTCGCGAGTCCAGTTCATTTTCAGACTGTTTTGGCTCATTTCAAGACCTGAAGTAGCAACACCACCAGCGTTAACTGCTTTACCAGGAGCGAATAGAACTTTGTTCTTTTGGAATACCTCGATAGCCTCTGGAGTACATGGCATGTTTGCACCTTCTGCAACACAAATTACACCATTCTTAACAAGCATCTCAGCATCTTCTTTACCTAGTTCGTTCTGAGTTGCACATGGCATAGCAACATCAGCTTTAACCTCCCAAGGACGCTTACCTGCTACAAACTTAGCACCAGCAAACTTCTTAGCGTAAGGCTCTACGATATCTTGGTTAGAAGCGCGAAGCTCAAGCATGAACTCAATCTTCTCTTCGTTTAGACCAGCCTCGTCGTAAATGTAACCATCAGGACCAGAAATGGTAACTACTTTACCACCTAGTTCAGTAACTTTTAGGGCAGCACCCCAAGCTACGTTACCAAAACCAGAGATGGCAACTACTTTACCTTTATAATTGGTACCACGAGTTGCAAGCATTTCTTGAGCGAAATAGGTTGCACCAAAACCAGTAGCTTCTGGACGGATTAGAGAACCACCCCAGTTAAGACCCTTACCAGTTAACACACCAGTGTGCTCACCAGCAAGTTTCTTGTACATACCGTACATGAAACCAATTTCACGACCACCAACTCCAATGTCACCTGCAGGAACGTCAGTTTCTGGGCCAATGTGCTTCCATAGCTCTAGCATGAAAGACTGGCAGAAACGCATAATTTCAGCATCGCTACGACCTTTTGGGTTGAAGTCGCTACCACCTTTACCACCACCCATAGGAAGTGTTGTAAGGGCGTTTTTGAAAATTTGCTCGAAACCTAAGAACTTAAGAATTGAAAGGTTTACGCTAGGGTGGAAACGAAGACCACCTTTGTATGGACCAATAGCACCGTTAAATTGAACACGATAACCTAGGTTCACATGAATGTTTCCTTCATCGTCAGCCCAGGGCACCTTAAACATAAACACACGGTCAGGCTCAACAATACGCTCAATAATTTTGTGAGCTTCGAACTTTGGGTTCTTGTTGTAAATCTCCTCTACAGATTCTAGAACTTCGTGAACTGCTTGAAGGTACTCCACCTCACCTGGGTGTTTCTTCTCAAGGTCTGCCATGATTTTTTTAACATCCATCGCTTAAGATTTTAGTAGTGAAAACAAGGAAAAACAGTTTAACACAATATGGGGCTTCCCCCTTTTAATTTGAAGGCTAATTTCTCGTTTTAAAACGAATTTTCAAAGGAAATTAGCTTTTTCTAAACATATTATTCAACAGGTTTCACTAGCTACCCAAACACCCCTGATCGCCAACACCTTCCCCTGGTTTGAAGATTACGCCTCGGTTACTTTTCCCGTCAATTTGTACCACTAGTTGCTCCCTAAATCTAACACACCGCACATGCTTTGTCTCCTTCCATGCAGGCATTGAATCCAGAAAAGCAACATCGAACGTACCATCCTTCAAAAAAGGATTGATTGTTAGGTAGCCCACCCTAAACGAAGTTAAGTTCTGGAAGAAGTGGGTACCCTGACTAGGATCAACCCTAAAGTTCTCCAAACCAGACTCTACAATTACCCGTGCCTGCGAAATTTGCGACCACTTAATTGGTATCCCTAACCAAGGATCGCTACTTCCCCATCGACCTGGACCAACAAGCACGTAATTTGTCTCCTCCTTCACAAAAAGAGTGTTTATATCATCTACTTCCTGTGCTATTTCCTTTGTTTCTGCCGAGTTAAAGGATTCGGGTTTTACGTAAACAAAATCGCGAATACCGCATATCCTTCCATGCCCAAGCGCTGAGTGGGAGTATATAAGGGCCTTTTCGCAATCCACGTCGCTCCATGGGAAATCGCTTGTTTGCTCATTCTCAACAATGGGTCGTATCTGCAAAAAGTTAAATATTTTTGGCCACCCCTCGGGAGTATCTAGGTTTACTGCAAATTCAATTTCAATGGGGTTGTTCATCTCCCGCTGTCCAATCTCTAGTAAATCGCGGAGTATATCGGCTAATGGGAACGTTTTATACTTAAGTATATTGGCAAAGCTCACAACCTTTAGGCCTTGATCCATATACCCATCAACAAGGGTTTGGTTTACTTGATCGTAGGTGGATGCCACAGACCTAAAACTATCGTAGGCACTGGCTTCAGAGATATTCTTCTTTAGTAGGTTCACCCCATCGTCAACCGACTGAACAAAGGTCTCCGGATGCATATCAAGCGCATAAAACACCTTTTGTGTCTGTTTTAGGGCCATATCGGGGTTCGAAAGCTGCAAAACCTTTTTGGGGTATTTGGGCGAGAAGTGCAGCGATGCTCCTCCATCTACAATAAGCTTTCCTAACCCGTATCCTATTGATGCCATACCATCCTCGGCCTTCTCTGCTCCAATGGGATAGAAGTTGATGGAACGTGCAACGCCCGAAAAGGTGGGAAAGAACAAGTCGCCATGCTGACTGCCGCATATCTCCTGGATAATAATCCCCATCTTCTCCTCATCTATTACACTTGATGTAGCCGCCATGTAAGCTTTGCTAGCCTTGTAGTAAACCGATGCGTACACACTTTTAATTGCCTGCGCAACCATGTGTAGCATCTGCTTACCATCGTCAACAACGGGTAGCATATAGGTTGAGTAAATTCCCGCAAACGGCTGATAGTGTGAATCCTCCAACTTACTGGACGACCGTATTGCCAATGGGTACTTCATAACTTTTAGCATTGCGGCTATATCAACCAGCAATCTATTGGAGAGCTTAGACTCAAGGAAGCGTGAAAGAATCTCATCATCCGACACATCAGACATGGCAAAGTCGTACAGATCGTTAATCTCCATAAACTCATCAAAGAACTCGGTGCTGATAACTACAGTACGTGGAATAGTTATTATAACATTGGGGTACTTGCCAAAAAGTTTATTGTTCTTGATTACAGAGTTTATGAATGCCAAACCGCGAGCCTTTCCGCCAATGGAATCGTCGCCAATGCGCGAGAAGAATGAGTACTCATCAAAGCTATGCCTATCGAATTTGGCTATAATACCCCGCCCCTTGCTCAATCGGTACGATGAAATGGCTTGGTATATAAAGCTACGAGCATCGGATAGGCTGTGAAAATCCTTTAAGGAGATAGGCTTAAACAGCTGAGCAATAGAAAACAGAGCCCTAGCATTCAGCCATTTAGATAGGTGATTTCTACTTGTATGATACTCTAACGACGCATCGGGAACGGTGAGAATTAGCTGTTGCAACGATTGCAAATCGGCAGCGCGGCTAACCTCAACCATTGTCTCGGGATCGCGAAATATAAAATCGCCAAAGCCAAACTGGCTTACGATGTAATCCCTAAGCTCAATGCTAAGGGTTTTTGAGTACTTATGTATAAAGCCAACGCCCAACTCCTCTGCAAACTGCTTGTTACTTAAGTCTGAGGACTGCAGCAGGAACGGCATGTTTGGATCCTCATCTTTTACATGCCTACAAAGTTGGAACCCTGCTTTTGTTTTTTGGTCGCGCTTGTTATCAACCTTATAGCTTATATCTGAGATTATGCCCAGCACACTGGACTTATACCTTTCGTATAGAGCAATGGCATCGTTATAGTTAGTGGCCATAAGAATCTTGGGCCTACCGCGCATTCGAAGCATTCGTTGGTGCTCATTCAACGCCTCCTTCATAAAGCTACGGGCCTGCCTAAGCACAATCTTATACATGTTTGGCAGGAAGGTGGAATAGTACCTAACGGAGTCTTCCACCAGAATAAGTGCCTGAACCCCAACCTCAAGAATATCGTGATCGGCATTCATTCTATCCTCAATTAGCTTGATAATAGCCAGTAGCAAATCGGCATTACCAAGCCAGCAAAAAACGTAATCAATGGAACTCAAATCTTCCTTCTCTAGGCGTAAGGATACCTCTCTGGAAAAATGAGTAAGTACAACCAATGGAATTTTGGGATACCTCTCCTTTAGCAGCCTAGCCAGGTCAAAGGTATCCATATCGCCCACGTTAAGCATGGAGATTATAAGATCTATATTCTCCTCTTCAAGCACCTCTAGCGCCTCCTTTGCAGTATGAACCTGGATAAAACTTGGTGGATACCTTAAATTCAACGACACGTACTCATTGAATATTTGCTCATCGATACGGCCATCCTCTTCCAGCATAAAGGCATCGTAGCTACTACAAATTAGCAGAACACGATGAATACGCTTCTGCATTAGCTTATCAAACGAGGTATCGTTAAAATCGAGCCTCACAGCATCTAAGTAGTTCTGTAAATCTGACATATATGTGGTAAAGGTTAAAAAGTTAAAGGTTAAAGAGTTAAAAGATCATCTCTCCCCTAGGCGAGATTCAAGATCAAAAAAGTTACAGGCGGCCTTAAAGTAAACTCAAGCAGCAAAAAATACAAATAAGTTTTGCGGCAAACGAAGCATCACACCTGTTTTCGTGAATCCTACTGAGCCCACTAGCGGTTCCTAAAAGTAGAAAAAATATGCCAATACCCTAAAATATGGACAAAAGAGAAAAA
>DHVO01000241.1 GCA_002412705.1 Bacteroidales bacterium UBA5206
TATAATGGCTTTGTTTTATTCTCTAGCCACTGTTTTTCCTCTTCAGTAAGAAATTTGTTAAGCTTGCTAAATACCATGCTATGGTAATTGTTTAGCCACTCTGTCTCCTCTTTGGTAAGGAGCATTTTATCTATCGGTTTTGTATCAATAGGGCAAAGGGTAAGTGTTTCAAAGCGAAGGAACTTGCCAAAGGCCGTTTCGGCTGATTGCTGGCAGGCAATTAGGTTTTCTATTCTAATGCCATACTTTCCTGCTCTATAAATACCGGGCTCGTTGGATTGAACCATGCCAACTTCAAGCAGAATAGGGTTCTCATTAGGGCGAATGCTTTGAGGGCCTTCGTGCACGTTGAGGCAACAGCCTACGCCATGACCAGTTCCGTGCCCATAGTTAATGTTTTTGTTCCACATGGCCATTCGAGCGAGCACATCGAGTTGGGTTCCCCTTGTGCCTACAGGGAAATTAATCATGGATAGCTGTATCATACCTTTTAGCACTAGGGTGTAGTCCTGCATTTCTTCTGCCGATGGAGTGCTAAGATGAACGGTTCTGGTAATATCGGTTGTTCCTGAGTAGTACTGTCCGCCAGAGTCAACCAGCAGAAAGCCTTCGGGTTTAATGGTGTAAGATGTTTGTTGGGTTGCTGAGTAGTGTACTATGGCTCCATGATCGGCATAGCCTGCAATGGTGTCAAAGCTTTCGCTGATAAAGTTGCTATTTAAACTTCTAAACTCACGTAGCTTTTCAGCAATCGTTAGTTCAGTTATCGTTGTGCTATCTACATTCTGCTCAAGCCAAATAAAGAACTTTGTAAGAGCAACGCCATCTGCAACCATTGCATTTCTAATTCCCTCCAGCTCAACGCTATTTTTTCTTGCTTTTAGTAAGGCAGCAGGGCTCAGCTTTTCAATAACAGTTGCTTTTTCTCCAATGTGCTTGTACAAGTGGTAGTTTACCTTTTGAGGGTCAATTACAATAGTGTCGTGTTTGCCTAATTTCCCTAGTTCCTTTTCTATCTTATTGTAATCCTTGACTTTAACTCTTTCTTGAGAAAGAAGGTTGGCTGTGCTCTCATCTATTTTTTGGGAATCAATAAATAGTGTTACTTCATTGTCGGTAATAAGTCCGTAGGCCAAAACAACTGGGTTAAATGCTACATCGGAGCCCCTTAGGTTAAAAGCCCAGCAAACCTCATCGAGTGCTGTTAGCAGCGTAGCATCGGCATCATATTTTGATAATTCACCCCTAATGAGGCCTATTTTTTCGCTAATGGTTAACCCAGAGTATTTAAGCTCGTGTGTAAAAGCTTTGTTGTGAGGAAGAGATGGCCTATCATCCCATATGGGGTCTATCAGGTCTATGCTTGTTATAACCTCAATGCCATATCGTTTTAGCCTGTCAATAGTACCTTGAACGCCTTGAACCGATTGCAGCCTACCATCAAGACCAATTCGTGCGTGTTTCCCAATATTCATGGCAAGCCATTCTTCAATTGATGGGGTTTCTGGTAATCCCATTTTGCATAGCTCTATTCCACTTTTCTCTAGTTGCTGCTCTGCCTGTAAAAAGTATCTAGAGTCGGTCCATAGCGCAGCATTCTCCTTGCTAACTACAACGGTGCCAGCAGAGCCGCTAAACCCGGAGAACCAAGCTCTTGCTTTCCAGAACTCAGGAACATACTCACTAAGGTGAGGATCGTTACTTGTAATAATGTAAGCGTCTAGTTTCTGCTTTTTTAGCAGTACCCTTAGTTTTTCTATTTTCTCCAACGTTGTCATTGCTAGTTGTTTTTTTCGACTATATGGTTAAACGATCGTCTAGTTATTGCCATACTGTAAATATATATGTTTTAGGTGTAAAGTTTAGCATATTGTTTACTAACAAGGGAGGGGGATGGCTGTGCCAGTGCACTAATGAATAGTAGAATGGGGTGTAAAATTTGCTGTAATTACTGTACAGAATCCGATTTAACTTTGTATCTTGAGGTTGTTTTTAGTTGATAATCAAAAATTAAGGATATGGAAATTATTACAATATCGAAGAATAGAGTTCGCGATTATTTAGCCGAGAGATTGGCTCGGAGGGTTCTTCAAACCGATGTAAACGACCTAATCCTTGTTTTGCGTTTCACCCCATTGGGTGGACTGGAATACCTCTCGGATGAGGATTTACTGGAGCAGCTCATATCTGTTCATCCCGAGTTAAATTTAATGACAATTGTTGGTTCTAACGACGATACCCTAAAGCTTAGCGTTCGTGAAGAAAACGCTGCTGAAGAAGCCGATATTCTGGTTGATGTTAAGCGTATATTTCAAGTCATTTACTAATTAGCATTTAGGTTTGCATCAAGTCACAACTTGTTTTGGTGCAATGATTTTTTTGTGGAGCCCAATGCGGGCTCTGTTTTTTTATTCTTTCTCTTTTAACGTTCTTTTGCCAACAATAACAGGCGATGTGTGCAATCCTTACTATATTTCGAGGGCAAAAAAGTAAAACAATACTACAGGTTAGGTGTTCTGTTTGTAAATAGTAAAATACATTAATATGAAGAACTTCGATTTTTATAATCCCGTTAAAATTCTCTTTGGTGAGGGTAAAATGGCTCAGCTACCCATGGAAATTCCTTCTAACGCAGTTATCCTTATGACCTATGGTGGAGGAAGCATAAAGAAAAACGGGGTTTACGATAAGGTAAAGCAAAGCCTTAATGGCTATAAACTTTTAGAGTTTGGCGGTATTGAAGCCAATCCAAAGTACGAAACGCTTATGCGTGCCGTAGAGCTTGCTCGTGCCGAGAAGGTAACGTTTCTTCTTGCTGTGGGCGGAGGCTCTGTGCTAGATGGCACTAAATTTATTTCTGCGGCAATTAACTATGTTGGAGATCCTTGGGAAATTTTAACTAAGCGTGGAGCGGTAATCGAAAACGTTATTCCTATAGGCTCTGTTCTAACCCTTGCTGCAACTGGATCCGAAATGAACTCAGGTGGTGTTATTTCCAAGTTAGAAACGAAGGAGAAATTAGCTTTTGGAAGTCCGTTGCTTTTCCCAAAGTTTTCAATTTTGGATCCTACGGTTACCTATTCGCTGCCAGTTAACCAAATTGCGAATGGCGTTGTTGATGCTTATATTCACGTAACAGAACAGTACTTAACTTATCCAGCGGCTGCTCCACTTCAGGATCGATTTGCTGAGGGTATCCTTCAAACCTTAGTAGAGATAGGACCTCAAGCCCTAATTAATCCGTTGAGCTACGATTTACGTGCTAACTTAATGTGGTCGGCAACCATGGCGCTAAACGGCTTGCTAAGTTGTGGTGTGCCAACCGATTGGGCAACCCATATGATTGGCCATGAGCTAACCGCTTTCTTTGGTCTAGACCATGGTGTAACCCTTGCCATAGTGCTTCCGGCTCTACTTAGAGAGATGGCCGAAGAGAAGCGCGAAAAGCTGCTCCAGTACGGTACTCGTGTTTGGGGCATAACCGTTGGTACAGAAGATCGTCGTATTGAGGAGGCTATTCAGAAAACTGAGGCTTTTTTCAGGGTACTAGGCATAAAAACCAAGCTCTCTGAGCATGGCGTAACAAAGGAGCAAATAGCACCTATAGTTGAGCGATTCAAGGAACGCAAGTGGAACCTTGGAGAGAAACGTTCCATAACCCCAGAGAGAGTGGAGAAGATATTGCTATCCTGTTTTTAATCAGACAAAAGAGAGTGGGACTTAAAGTCCCACTCTCTTTTTATAATAGACTATCTAGCACTAGGGTTGCCAAAAAAATGACCTGCAAGGAGTGGGTTAGTATGCTAAGTCCTTTTGCCGGTATTGGTTCTTGGGTTGGCTTGAGCATAACGGAAACTAGTATAACAATGGATATAGCGGCCATGGCAGAGTATATAATGGGAACAAATGTGTGTTTGTGTAAGCCGTTTATGGGTATTAGTAATGTAGATATGCTACATGCAATGAGCCATATGTAAATAATCCTATTAATTCGCTCAACTCTTATTTGCTCTGTTATTGGTTTTAGGTTTGCACTGCTGTACTCATGAGCGTACTTAGTGAGAATTATTAAAAAGTGTGGTATTTGCCAAATCAAGAGAAAAAATGCAGTGAATATGGCTAGTGGTGTAATATGTGTGTTAAATGCCAAAAAACCCATAAAAAAGGGGATTACACCCGTTAATGTGCCCGCAAAAAGAGCCCATGGTGTTACTCGTTTTAGTGGAGTGTAAATTGCTATATACCAGAAAGCATTAGTTAGCCCAAGTAGCGGCACAATGGGCGAAAAGTAAAAGTGGAGTAAAACCCAACCAAGCCCAAGCCATGCGCTTGATATTGTAATGGCTTGTAGTAACCCAATTCTTTTTGATGCAACGGGTCTTTTTTTGGTGCGTTCCATTTGTGAATCGGTGGAGCGCTCAGCTACGTGGTTTAGTGCAGAGGCACCTGCTGCCATTAAAAACGTTCCTGTGACTAAGGGAATAGAATCTGTAGTTAGTTTGCCTGTGGATACAATAAAACCCACAAGTGCCGTAATGCTAACGGCACTTGATACATTTAGCTTTGCTAATGTGGTTAAATCTATAAAAAGAGGTTTCAAGGCTGTTTAAATGGGTCCTTCCTTAATAAAGTAATCTACAATTTGATCGAGTTCCTCCTCTGAAATTACATCTTTGTATGAGCGCATTAGCTTTGGTGCGTAGCCTTTTACTATCTCGGAGTCAGGATCAAGTATCGACTTTTTAATGTACTCACCATCTACTGTTATCTGGATCTCTTGCTTATCAACAACAATAGTTCTCCTTGCATTAAATAACCCTTTAAATGAAGGGCCAACCAGTTTAGAGCCATCCATAGAATGGCAACTCATACAGGCATTGTTTTGCAATACAAGCAAACCTGGGTGCTCGTCTTTCCCCTGTCCCTCGGTAATAAGCCATGTCTCGTAGTCAGATTCTGGAATAACAATGGCCTTGCTGGTCATAAACGCATGACGAAGTCCACAGTACTCGGCACAAAGTATTTCAAAGGTGTCCTGAATGGTTGGTATAAACCACATGTAGGTTTCTTGTCCAGGAACTAGATCCTCTTTTATTCTGAATGCAGGAATATAAAGGCTATGAATAACGTCGGCCGAATTCATTACTAGTTTTATGGGTTTATCTAAGGGAACAACTAGCTCTCTGGCCATTTTGCCGTTGGGGTACTCAAATGTCCAATCCCACATTCGGCCCACAACTTTTATGGGAATGGCATCGTCGGGTGCATTTCTCATGGGCTTGTAAATAACATAGCCATAGTAGAACATTGCAAGCACTAGGATAAGTGGAATTACGGTCCATGTAACCTCCAGCTTAAGGCTATCCTTTATTTGGGTTGGATTAGGGTGTTTTTTTCTATTATACTTAATCACAAACCATATCATAGTAGCGGTGAGCACTACAAGAAAAAATATTGAGATGGCAAATATGAACATAAACGTATTGTCAACTCCCTGTGCAAAGTTTGATGCTCCTTGATACATGGTAGCGTATTTTAGGTTATCGGTATAAGTAGTCTATAAACGTAATGGCTATAACAAGTGCAAGCAGGAAAAAGACCATGGCTGCAAATATTTTAAATATCAGATGGTCGAATTTCAGGTGCATAAAGTAGATAAGCACAAGGATAACTTTAACACTCGCAATAACTAATGCCAGAGTAACGCCAAATGCACCAGCATCTAATGTGGCTGCAATTATAGTAATGGTTGTTAAGAATAGTAGAACTACCAATACCACTGCGTATAGCCTATATGGTGTTATATGCTTTGATTCTGCGCTCATTTTGCAAATAGTTAGGTTATTAGGTAGAGTAACGGGAATAGGAATATCCATATTAGGTCAACCAAGTGCCAGTATAGACCTCCATTTTCCAATAGTACATAGTTGGATTGGTTTGTTTTTCCTTTGGCAACAGAGTAGGCTATGTACATAAGCAGTATCATCCCTATTACTATATGTAACGCGTGAAGCCCTGTCATAAAGTAGTACAAACCAAAGAATAGGATTTGTCCGTGCTTAAGCGACATTACAACATCGGAGCCTGGGTATAGCTGGTGATGGATTTTACCTCCCCACTCAAGGTACTTATTAAATAAAAATGCACCGGCTAAAGCAAGTGTTATTGATAGAAGGAGAAGGGCAAGCCTCTTGTCGTTTTTTTGTATGGCTGTAACGGACATGGCAACGGTCATACTGCTTATAAGCAGAATAGCCGTATTAAGCGCGCCCATAAAAACGTTAAGTTGAAATGCGGCGATATGAAAATCCTGAGAGTACTTAGCCCTAAAAACGGCATATACCAGGAATAGCCCGCCAAAGAGCAGTAGCTCCGTGAAAATGAATATCCACATGCCAAGTTTTGCTCCGGTATCGTCTCTATGCTCGGTTATTGCTGATGTTTGATTATCCATAGATAAAAGGTTATTCGTAATCGTATGGCCCAGCGTCTATTACAGGCTCTTCGTCAAAGTTTTCTAAAGGAGGAGGCGATGCGATTGTCCATTCTAAAGTTCTTCCCTTCCAAGGGTTTGCAGGGGCTATTGCACCCGTTTTTAATCCCCTAAATAGGTTGTAAACCATTAAAAAGATACCAAAAATTAGCACAGCCGCCCCTATTGATGAAATAAGATGTCCTGTTGAATACTCTGGTAAATAGTCGAAGTATCTACGGGGCATACCCCTCATTCCCAGGACAAACATAGGGAAGTAGAGTAGCGTGAAACCTGAGAATAGAATTGCCCAGGCAATATTGCCTAGCTTTTCGTTGTACATACGACCAAACATTTTGGGATACCAATAGTGTATTGCGGCAAAAAAGGCAAAGCCCATGCCTCCAAAAACTATGTAGTGGAAGTGCGCAACAACAAAGTAGGTGTCGTGTACATGTACGTCGGTAGCAAGCGATCCCAATACCAAACCGGTAAGCCCCCCAATCATAAATTGGAATATAAACGATAGGGTGTACAGAAATGGTGTTCTAATTTCTATTGACCCCTTGTACATTGTGGCAATCCAGTTAAACACCTTAATGGCACTGGGTATCGCAACAATAAATGTTAGCAGAGAGAATACCAATCTTGATAAATCGCTCATTCCCGATGTAAACATATGATGCCCCCAAACAAGGTAGCCAACACCAGCTATTGCTAGGCTGGAAAGGACAATGGCTTGGTATCCAAAAACCTTTCGCTGGCAGAACGTAGGAATAATCTCTGTAATCACACCCATCGCAGGTAGTATCATTATGTAAACGGCTGGGTGGCTGTATATCCAGAATAGGTGTTGGAAAAGAATGGGGTCACCTCCAAGTGTTGGGTCAAAAAAACCAATTCGTAAGGTCCTTTCTGCTATAACCATTAGAAGGGTTATCCCAACAATAGGTGTTGCTAATACCTGAATCCATGCTGTTGCATATAAAGACCACGGGAAAAGCGGCATTTTAAACCATGTCATCCCTTTGGCTCTTAGCCTGTGTATGGTTACTATAAAGTTAAGCCCAGTTAGTATTGATGAGAAGCCCAGAATAAATGCGGCTACAACGGCCATTATTACATTTGTTGTAGTTTCCATGCTATATGGCGCATAGAAGGTCCAACCTGTATCGGGCGGGCCATCACCCGAGAACTGGGAAAGAATGGCAACAATTGAGCCTAATACATATATGTACCACGATAGCAAGTTTAGCTTTGGAAACGAAACATCTTTAGCACCAATCATTATGGGGAGAAAAAAGTTGCCAAAAACGGCCGATAGGCCTGGTATTACTACCATGAAAATCATAATTATTCCATGTACAGTAAATAGACCATTGTATGTTTGTGCCTCCATAATTTGCTGACCAGGCTTAGCCAGTTCAAGTCGCATAAATCCGCCAAGGATGGCTCCTACCAAAAAGAATATCATAATGCAAATAAGGTAGAGTATCCCTATTCTTTTATGGTCGGTTGTGAGTAGCCACCCCAAAATTCCTTTACGGTTGCCCTGTGGGTCAAGGTAGCTGTTGTGTGGGATGCTATTGCTCATTTTCTGTTTTTTTTGATGCTTTACGGCGCCTAAACAGTAGGGTTAAAAGGAATACTGCCAGAACAAGCAGTGTGAATATTCCTGCTAGTTTGGTTACTTCAAGGGTGTATCGGCGTCCCTCTGGTTCGTATGAGAAGCAGAACTCGAGAATTCGATTGGCTGTGGGTCTCGCTATTCCCTGTTGGGCTTCAACCACGGCCATTTTTAAATCGAAAGGAAGAAATTTTAGCCCATACAAATACCTCGTAATTTTTCCCTCTGGGCTAACTATTACAATGGCCGATGGGTGAATAAAGTCTAGGCCTGTAATTCTTATTTTGTAGCCTATGCTGTTTAGTAAGGGCACAATAGCAGTGCTATCGCCTGTAAGGAAATGCCACGACTGAGCCTCTTCATCGGATAGGTTTGTAATAAAGTTTACTTTTTTCATTCTAGCTTTCTCTGGAGTATCTATGTCGTTAAAGCTAAATGTTATAACATCGTAATCTTTTCCAAGCACGATGTTTGTTTCCTCTATTACATTTGCCACACCCTCTAGCAATCTGCTACAAATACCTGGACAATCGAAGTAAACAGGGGCAATAACAGTTGGTTTATTTACAAGCTGCTTTAGGGTTACGGTGTCACCTTTCTCGTTAACAAATGTTAGGTTAAGAGGAATGGTATCTCCTAGGTGCTCGTCTATGCCCACTTCTTTATTTGTAAAGGGCTGGGCGGCTGCAATGCACGCTATTGCAACAAAATAAAGTATAATGGCAATCTTTTTCATCTCTTTTTCTTTTCGTCTTTGTGTGTACTAGCAATTAGAAGGGCTCCTCCAAGTAGCGCGGTGTCCTTTAGAAGCTGCATAAAGGCAAACTTTGCCATTTCGGGTTCAAAAAGTTGGGGGATGTGAATGGATACGATAAATACAAAAAGCAAGGCGGCAAGTAAAAAACACGATAATCTTATTAGTCTATTGGTAATGATGCTTATACTTGCTGCAATTAGGAATATTCCTGTAAGGATTATGGAAAAACCACCACCAGGAACAAATGAGGTTAGCATCCCACTAAAAAAATCAACCATTACAAAATGGTTAATTCCAATAATCCCAAATGGTAGAGCAAATAGAATTCGACCAATGGTTTTGAGATCAAGGCTACTGCTTTTCATAAGGCTTACTTTTGAGTTGGTTATAGGATTGGTTTGGATTTGTTGCTGCAATTTAGATCCCTTATCTTTTTTAGCTGTAGCATCACGTACGCAATAGTTAACAGTACGCTGAGTACTCCTGTAAGGTATAAGGTTATCACCCATATTGGCGCTTTGGCATTAACAGCCCAAATAGCTCTATCGGCCAGTAAATTTTTGGGAGATGTTGGAGTGCCAATGCCGAGTTGGGCTTTTTGCACAATATCAAGATTTTGGCTGTTCGCTTGGGCTATTAGGGTAAGCATTCCTGTTTCGTTGCCCGGAATATCGGTTGGTGTATCAAAAAGGGCTATCCCATTATTGTTGGTCTGCTGCTCGGCAATAGGCAGTTTGCCAAACTGCCTTTCAACCCATAGCGATACTCTGGCATTGGATACAGGTTGTGGTGGACTTGTGAGGGTATCGGTAAGCGTTACAATTATTTTAGATGAGTCCTGATTCATTTCTACCTCTAACTTAATTGAACTAGTTAGCACTGCATCTTTACCTTGCTCTGCTACAATTTGTACATACTTGTCGTTAAAGGTTCTAATGTACGATATAACCTCCCACCTTTGGGTTTCTGTTATTACCGATGAAAAGTTGGGCATTTGTCCTTTTCCGTTCGATACGTACCAAAACATTTCACCATCGGCATTTGATTGAAATTCGCTGCTAACTGGGTCGTATGGAATGGGGTCTAGCTTAGCATGGTTCCCTTTTCCTGGTTCTCCATGGCACGATTGGCAATTCTGCTGGTAAATTTGTTTTCCATTGTTAACGCTAGCCTCGGTAAACTTAAAAGGAGCGTACCGGAGCTTATCGGCCTCCGATGGCTCTTTGCTATTCTGAGCAACAGCTATATTAGCTGCAAGTAGTAGGGTACAGCAAAAGGTAACAATGGGTTTGGGGAGTATTGGGGTTATCATAGTCATCTATTTTCCGTTTTCTGTATCTATACTCGTGTGTGCTGTTTCCCAAACGGGTATAATTGGGACTAACTTGGCTAAAACGCTAATAATCATCAGAACCATAATAAGGGGACCAATGGTAATTAGTACTTCAATAAGTGTTGGTGTGTAAAATTTAAACATTTCAGGTACATGTTGTATGGGCAGGTACGGATGTTCCTGAACGGGTACAACAATTAGGTATCGTTTAAACCATGATCCTAGCAACATTACTACTCCTATTAGAAGCATAGGGAATGGTTTTCTTATTGATTTAAGGAGCAGTAGCATGGTGGGTATAATAAGACCTCCAATTTGAACTAGCCAGAACATTGCGGCGTGATGGCCTACAAAAAGTTGCTTTAGGTGTACTGCTTCAAATTTCTTTAGCTTATAACCAGGTACAAGAAATTCATTAAGGTTAAAATAGATGTAAACCAATGATACTAGCACCATTAGCTTAGCAATTTTATCAAAAACGTTGGGTGTTAGGTACTCTTCCATTTTATAGTTCTTCAGGAAGAAATACATGGCTATAAAGAGGCACGATAAGCCTGCAACAAAGGCACCACTCACAAAGTAAGGTCCAAATATTGTTGAATCCCAACCAGCCCTTGGGTTTACAGCAAATAGCCAAGATGTTACTGTGTGAATGGCCAGCGCCACAGGTACAATTAGTATTAGCAATGTTTTAATGGCTCTGTTCAAAATCTTTTGCTCCTCTTCTGTTCCTCTCCAGCCTAACGATAGGAGATTGTATGCCTTAATAAGCAGCTTAGGACGCCATGATAGGTACTTTTCTCCAAGAGCTAAATCGGGAATAAGCGTAACGTAAAGCAGTAATAGGCTTATTAGCATATAGGTGGTAACAACGGTTACATCCCATAGAATAGGGGAGCTAAAGCGTCCGTACATAAATACATATGGGAGTCTATCTGGGCGTCCCATATCGGAAACAATAACTAATCCCGCTACAGCAGCAAAGGCAACTGCAATTATTTCGGCAATACGAGTAAGAGGGATTACCCACTTTTGCCCTGAAAGGCCAACCACAGCACTTATTAGCATACCAACTAAGCTGGAAGCAACAAAGAATACAAAGCTAGATATGTACATTCCCCACGATACGTAATCGCGTATGCCTGCAACACCTAATCCATCGCGTAGCTGAGTGTAGTATGCGTATAAGCATATTAGTAGCATTATGGTAAGAAATGCCATCCAAGCGTGAAACTTTTTATTCAGGTTTACCGATTCAAAGAGCTTTGGCCCAATGCTGTCAAGTGCTTTATTCATGGAGTTGTCTAGTGCCATGGTTAGATTATTTAAGAATCAATACCCTCTTGGTTTTCTGTGTATGGGAAAATTCTGTTCTTTGGTGGTAGGTAAAATACTCTAGGTTTGGTGCCGAGTTCTACCATTAGCTGAAATGCCCCGTTATCTGCCAATAGCTTGCTTAACCTTACGGTTTCTTTGGTAGTACCATTGGTTACAGCATCTTCATTCTCATCGCCAAAGTAAAATACGCCATTAGGGCAAGCCGATACGCAGTAAGGTAGTTCTCCTTTCCTCAGCTTATCGGCACTGAATAGGCATTTTGTAATGGTTCCCTTTTTTTGGGGGACGTTTAGTTCTACATCATATGTAGTATTCTCTGCAAGTTCTGCATCCTTTGGATCGAACCAATTAAACGATCTTGCGGAGTATGGGCATGCTGCAATGCAGAAGCGGCAACCTATGCAGCGTTCATTGTCAATTAGCACTATGCCATCGCTTCGCTTAAAGGTAGCATCAACAGGGCATACGGCAACGCAGGGAGGGTTATCGCAATGCTGACAGGGCTTAGGCATATGATACGGGGCTGTACGCTCGGTATCCTGCATCTGCAGCGTGTTAATATGGTACTGCTCTGGTTTAAGATGGTGAGCATTTTGGCATGCCGATATGCATTTTCTGGCATTTCTACACTTGGACAGGTCTATTACCATTACCCAACTTTTGTTTGGGATGCCTTTTCGACCCCGTTCCTGAAGCTCGGTTAGCATATCACGGTTAACTTCCCGAATCAAAAGGGAATCAACTTCTACCACTTTACCATCAATGGTGAGAAGTTTAACTGTTTGGCCTGATTTTGATTTTTCGAATTTATACCCAGAAAAAAGGGCTGTTCCAAATGCAAAACTGCCTAGTCCAAGGATTCCTAAATCGACAAGAAATTCGCGTCTGGACTTCTCTTTGTTTTTATCCATAGATTAACAGGGACTTAAGTGCCAAAACAAATTATGAAATTAAAAAGCTCAGGTCAAGCCCTGTAATTACAAATTCCCTGTTTTATTGCTGTTTGGAATTAGTCTAAACGTTATTATTAGTGGGAGAGGGGTGAGATTATAAAAAAAGGGAGCGGAAAATCCGCTCCCTGCAATTAAATGAGGTTCTAGTAAGTTTTAAAATGCTCTTTAAACTCCTTTATGGTAAAGTTTCGGGAAAACCCCTCCTGAGTGCTGAAAACCTTGTAGTACGAAGGATTATCATGCATTGGAGGAACATAATCGTAGTCGTAAAAAGCATTAAGCTTAAAAGCCTGAATCCCAGCAACCTCGTTGGGAAGTTTGATGCACTTACATTTATTCATATGGTTTAGGAAAAGGGACTATTTCTGGAAAATCTTCGCCCATTCCTTCATTTCGCGATTTTTCCAGTCTCCCTTATGGAATACGTAGCTGGCAATAAGCGGTAGAACGCTTGTTGCTTCTGCGTAAACCATTTGCTCATAAGTGGTGTCAACTTTACCCCATGATGAAGCTTCTTTTAGGGTTGAGCTAGAGCATGCGCCATCGCGAACGTCGGCAACGGTTATCTGTACTGCATACTTATGCATTGGAACGTCGTATCCTAGAATTTCGGCACAAACAACGGTGTCCTGAGTAAAGTTCTTAGGTACACCACCACCAATCATGAATAGGCCAGTGGTTTTAGCCTCAATCTTGATCATGGTTAGCTCGCGGAAATCCTTAACTGAGTCGATAGAAACGTGACCGTCAGGATTTTCAACTTGGTGCTTAACCAAACCAAAACCTGCGCTACTGTCGCTAAACGCTGGGCAGAAGATGGGCACGTTGTTCTCGTAGCAAACCTGAATTAAGCTGTCCTTTTTAACGGAGTGCTTAGAAAGATATTTACCCATTTCCCAGATGAACTCGCGAGAGCTGTATGCGCCTGGTTTCATGCTATCGGCAATGGTTTTAATGGTGCCGTCGCAAGCCTGTAGCTCTTCTTCGTCAATGTATGTGTCGTAAATCCTATCGATGTATAGATCGCGAAGGTGGTTGTCGTTAATGTACTGACTTCCCTTGTAGTGCTTGTATCCAAGAGCTTCAAAAAAGTCCATATCAACAATTGAAGCACCTGTTGCAACAATTACGTCAATCATTTTATTCTTTACAAGGTCAACGTAAACTTGCATGCAACCACCAGCGCTTGTGCTACCAGCAAGGGTAAGAATGTTGGTACACTCTTTTTCTGCAATCATCATGTTGTAGATATCGGCAGCAGCAGCGGTATCTCTCGATGTGAACGACATGTCGCGCATCGAGTTGATTATTGGGGTTGAATCGAACGACTTAATGTCGATGTGCTTAATTGTGTCTTTTAGAAGGTCTTTCTTCTCCATTTTTCTTCTCCTTTGTTAATTTTAGCCTCACGGCTTATTGTGTTATTTTACTTGTGAACCAAATTTGTACGAAAGAATTTTGTAAACCAGCTTTGCTGCTACAAAGTCCGATGAGCGCTCAATTTCATTAGGGCAAAGCTCTACAACATCAAACCCAATTAGGTTTTTACGCTCTATAAGTTTTTTTAGGAAACGAAGTCCTGGGTACCATTGTAATCCACCAGGCTCGGGTGTTCCTGTTGATGGAAGGAACGAAGGGTCAAATCCATCTAGGTCAATGGTAAGGTAAACATCATCGGTAAGCATATCAATGGCCTTATCCATCCACTCCTCGTTCTCAGCAATTTGGTGTCCCCAGAAAACGCGGTTTTGGTCTAGATTTTTCTTTTCGCCAGCATCCATGCTCCTTATACCTACCTGCACAATAGGGCAAAGCTCCTTTGCTCTGGCCATAACGCAGGCATGGTTGTTCTTGCTACCCTCGTAGCTGTCGCGTAGGTCGGTATGGGCATCAATTTGAAGCACGCTCATGTTTGGGTACTTTGCTGCGTGTGCTTGGATGGTACCAATGCTCACAGAGTGTTCGCCTCCAATAATAACAACGAATTTATCGTTCTTTAAGTGCTTCTCGGTTTCCTCCTTAACGGCGCTAACCATCTCTTCTGGGCTGTTGTCATCCTCAATGGCAGGGGCAGTGTAAATGCCAACCTTGTAAACTTCGGTATCGGTTTCGATATCGTAAAGCTCCATGTTGGCCGATGCTTCAAGAAGCGCTTCGGGTCCTTTATCGGCACCTTTAACCCAAGTGCTGGTTCCATCGTATGGAACAGGAACAATAACCACCTTCGAGGTTGACTCGGCGGCGTACTGTTTCGGTAAATCTCCGTAATGAATCATAGTGTTTGTTTTCCTATTGCTATTCTTTTCAACTAGTTACTTACTGTATTTGAAGAACCGGATAGTAGTAGGATGTAAAGCAAAGTGCTACTAGCGCTGTACCGTATTTCTTCTTTGGTGTAAAACTTTCGGTTAAGTACGTTATGTTGCTAAGTTCAAAGTCGTTTGAGAAACCATTCACGTAAAGCTCTTCTAAACTAGCACTAAGCAAACTGTTTAGCTCCTTTATGCCATAGTTCCCGAAATGCTCACAAACTAACCCTCCAAATTTAGCGTTTGTTTTTTTGTTGTAAAGCCATCCGTAAATAATTCCTGCCGTGGCTCGTTCCCCTTTTTCCGCTGTGCACACGGACATAATTGATTCCATAACAGCTCCGTGGGTAACGGTGTTGGGCTTGCTTATTTTTGTTGCAATACTTGGTAGTATTGATGAGTAGGTCATTATGTTATACCGTTCAATGCTTGCTGCTTTAAGCGCTAAATGGTAGGATCCTGCATGCACTGTTATATCGCTTTCTCCTGTGCCCTTAGTTTCGAAGTAATCCTTTGGTATTCTGTTACCAATAACCATTCCCTGTGTTTCCTTCTCCATGAAATCAACGCTGGGAAGTACATCAATGTTCAAGCTACGGTTTATCATTTGTTCACATACAATACAAATTTAGTTAACGCCTAATCAATATATCGGAACCAAAGATTTTCACTTTGGTCAGATTTACAAGTTATGTTTGTGGGTAGATTTACTGCCAAGCAGGAAACCGCTGGGTTTTCTTGTTTATATGCCTTGCACGGTGATGCTTTAATCCAAGGGTATCAGATTATTCTTATGGTTAAAACGGCAAGTATAGAGGATATAACGTAGAATCTAAAAACCTTTTCGTAAAAAGCTGATGAAATCAGCTTAGCATGTGTTGTGCAAAGGGCATTTTTCATTACAGTAAGGTTTAAAGTGATTAAAGTACACCTCTCTTCTATACCTTACCCTTCCATCGGGATTGTCCCTCCGTTTCAGGTTTTTAGTATATTTTGAGCGTTTTATGTCTCAAATATTAATTTGGAATGAACCCGAAAAATCGACTTCCAAATTTTTTGCAATTATAGAAAAAAATGTTGGGACTAAGGTTGTTTCTCCCTTTTTTTTCGTGGATGTAGATAGCTTTTTATTGTGCTCGAACAACCGATTGCCCTAAATGCAAAAAGGAACGGTATTCCGTTCCTTTTTGCATTTATGCGGTTATTTTGGCTAGTTCATCATGTAGCAGCCTTTTCCGCCGCCTTTGCCATTTCTGTTACCTCTGTGGCCACGGCCTTCTCCATTCCCTTTACCTCTAGGTGAGCTATTAAAGTAAACCCTTTGCTCTTCTGTAAGTAGTTTTGAGATCTCAGCTCTGTGTGCTGCTCTATTTTTCATAAGAGTTGCTTTAATTGCAGTAATCTCATCAATGGTTTTGTTAATGTCTCCAAGGTTAGGATTCTCTGCACTTTCAAGAGTTTTTAGCCTAGCACGTTTCTCGTTCATTTGGTTTTTTAGGTCGGTAGTACTCTTCATGTGCTTAACCCGTAGTGCCTCAATTTGAGTCTTTTGCTCTTCAGTAAGGTTTGGTATTTTGTGGCAGTAGGAGGCTTTTCCTTCTGTTTGGTTAGGGCCATAGCCTTCTCCCATTCCACGACCCATTCCGCGTTGAGCAAATCCATTCGATGTTCCAATGGTAAGTAGTGCAACAAGTGCAACTAAAAGTTTTGTTGTTTTCATAATTACAGTGATTAAACGTTAGTGATTTAGTTATTATCTTCGGTTTCTGCGCATTCTACCTTGGTGCATAGGCTCTTGATCTGGATTCATGTTACGGAAGAACATGGGTAAGTGCTTACATTGCTCAGGGGAGCAAATTTGGCGTACCTTAAGCATGTGTTTAATGGTTAACGCTCTATGTTCTCCGTAAAGTAATCCTACCTGATCGGCTTTGTCTAGCAAGTAGTTCTCTCTTGGTGTTTCTGATGAAAGTTCCTCAAAAATCTGTTTGTTAAGCAGCTTTATTTCCTGCATTAAAGGTGCCGTTTCTTGTCGGTACTCATTTCTAAGCGCTCTAAAGGCCTCCGATTGCTCTGGCGATAACTTTAGCTCTCTTTCCATAAACCTTTCCGCTCTGTCCCGTTGCATTGGGCGCTCATTCTGGGAGTTAGGTATGGTTACTTTTTGCTTGTTAAGGTAGCCGTACGCTATAGTGCCAAGTGTTGCAATGTTCATTGCCGCAAGAACAATAACAAGGGCAACTAGGATTTTATTTGTGCGTTCGCTTGTCATAACACTATTCAGTTTCAGGATTAATACTAGAGATATAGTCTAGTTCTGGCTCGGGAAAATACTCATCTGCAAGTTGTTCCCAGTTTTCGGTGCTAGCCCCTTGTAGGTTTACTTTGTTAAAGGTGCCTCCAACCATTATTCCAAGGGCAATTCCTGCTGCTGCTAGTGTGGTTATTACAGAAATTCTTAGTGTGTTTACTGGTTGAACCATCCTTTTTGTTTTTTGAGCCTGCTGCCATATTTGCTCTGCGTAGTCACTATTGGCAATAGCTGTGTTTTTCTCTGTATCAATAAGAGCATATGTATTGGAAACTTGCTCAAAAAGCGTTTTGCACTTCTTGCAGGAAAGTAAATGTTCCTCAAATTGGATTGCTTCCTCATGGTTAAGGTTCCCATCTATATAGAGAAGCATTTTACTATTTATACTTTCGCAGGTCATGATTTATTTGCTTTTACAGTTTAGACAACATTGTTTGTGAAAACTTGCGTTGGCACCTATATTTTTTTGTTAAAATGTTCTGCAAGTTTTTTCTGTAGGTTGGTTTTCGCCCTGAATATTAGCGATTCAACGGCCGATAGGCTAATTTCCATTACCTCTGCAATCTCTTTGTACGATAGTTCCTGATACTTATTTAAAGTAAAGGCAACATGTTGATTTTGGGGTAATGACCTAATCGCATTTTTTAGTGCAGCATAGTCCTCCCTTTTTGTTAGCTTTGTATCAGGAATTGAGGCCTCGTCGGCAGGGATAAAAAGTTCATTGGCATTGGCATTGTCCTTTGTAAACAACCTAACAAGTATATTCTTTTTCGATTGTCGGGTTGCGTTTATGGATTTATTTACAGCAATGCGGTATAGCCAGGTGGAGAATGCAGATTCTTGCCTAAATTTGGGTAACGAAAGGTAAACCTCAATAAAGACCTCTTGGCTAATATCCTTTGCCTCATCAATAGACGAGGTGAATCCCAAGCAGATGTTTATTACTTTCTGCTGATAGCGATTAACAAGCGCTTCAAATGCTCTTTGACTATTGTTGTTAACAATTTGCTCCACAAGTTCTTTATCGCTCATTATGGATAGTCTATAGTTGGTTTTGCTTGTTTAGACACAAATTTTGATAAAAACTTGCGGGAGGTAGTCGTTTTTTCGTAGCTATTTTGAAAATTTGCCCCCCTTTTCTGAATATTGCGAGTTATTCCAATTCTAAAATAATGTGTTATGGGTATAAAGTTTAAAATTTTGTCTGGTTTCGTTATTCTTGCATCCCTGCTATTTATATCAGGGGCATTATCTATGTACGAGTTAACCAAACTTGGGCGATCGGTGAATAAGCTTCTCAAAGATAACTATAAAAGCATTGATTATTCTAAGAAGATGATGCAGGCTGTGTCACTGCAGGAGGAATTGCTTCTCCTGTCGTTGGTTCAGCCCGTTGATACATTAACTACGTCCTTTAATCAAGCCGATTCTGTCTTTTTAAAAAACCTAGAGTTAGCTGCTCAGAACTTAACACTTCCCAACGAAGGCGTGTACGTTGATTCTATTAGAATGGCTTATGGCGATTATATATTAGAGGCTAGGGGCTTTATTGGTGAGGATGAAATCGACTCGCAAAAGCTCATGTTGACGGTTCGTGGTAAAATGAAGCAAGTATCGTTGCGGGTTGAAGCTCTCTTAACCTTAAATCAGGATAGTTTGTTTAAGGTTGCCACGTTTTTGGAGAGTAGCCCACATAGGGCTATTATGCCAGGGTTAATTGTTATTATTTCGAGTTTGGTGTTTACCATTCTGCTTAACTACTTCATTAATCACTATGTGATATCCCCAATATTACGATTAACAAAGGGAGTGAACGATTATGTGAGGTATCGTAAGCCTTTAGATGTTTCTTTGGAAACTAAAGATGAGTTGTACTCATTGAAAGAGTCTATTTTAAATTTGATAACAAGTCGTACAAACACCAAGTAATATCCCCAGTATGCGTCCTTATGTAGTATTAAGATACGTTGGATTGATTCTGCTTTTGAATGCAGCATTCATGTTCTTGTCGTTTTTTATCTCACTTTACAATAACGATGGGGGGCAGATTCCCCTGCTGCTAAGCGGAGTTTTAACATCTCTTTTTGGTCTCTTTCCTACCATTTTTGTCCCCAAGAATATTGAGATAAAAACACGGGAAGCGTATAGTATTGTTGTGTTTAGCTGGCTAGTGTCGTGCGTTTTTGGCATGCTGCCCTTTTTGCTTTATGGCGGGGAGTTCACTATTGCTAATGCTTGGTTTGAGGTTGTGTCGGGGTACACAACAACAGGGTCAACTGTATTAAAAGATATTGAAGCAGTACCAAAGGGGATTCTTTTCTGGAGGGCTTCAACGCATTGGATTGGAGGTGTTGGTATTGTGCTTTTTGCTCTGGTAATATTGCCATCGCTAGGCAAGGCCAAGATGATTATTTCAAGATTTGAGATATCGTCTCTAGCCAAGGAGAATTTTCATTACAAAACGCGTAAAACTTTACATGTAATTCTTGTTGTATACCTAGGTCTTACAATACTACAAACCGTATTGCTAAAGGTGTATGGTATGTCTTTATTCGATGCGGTTACTCACACCTTTGCCACTGTTGCAACAGGAGGCTTTTCTCCTAAAAATCTTAGTATTGCCTACTATGATAGTTTTGCTATAGAGCTAATTATAATGATATTCATGTTTTTGTCGGGGATTCATTTTGGGTTGCTCTTTGTAACTTTTGCTTTAAGAAAGGCCAACCTGTTTAAATCCCAGATTGTGCGGTATTACTTTTTTTCTATGCTTGCAGGAGTTGTACTTGTTGCCATTAACCTAAAAGGTAATGTTTACGATTCTTGGACTGATGCATTTAGGTATTCTGCTTTTCAGGTGTTATCTGTTGGAACTACAACTGGGTTTGCCAATGCAGACTCATCTGTTTGGCCTCCTTTGTCTATAATGCTAATCACCTTTTTTACCCTTCAATGCGCATGTGCAGGATCAACATCTGGTGGCTTAAAGGTTGATCGAATTGTTATCTTTTTTCAGAGTTTACGTAGGCAGTTCCTTAAATTACAACATCCTCAAGCTGTTATTCCAGTAAGAATAAATGGACAGCCAATAGAGGAGGAGTCTGTTGATTCGGCGCTGCTATTCATTACTTTTTATATTGTGATTGTTTTTATCACAGCGGTATTGCTTTCGGCAATGGGTATAGATACTTTAACTTCATTTTCTGCATCGGCGGCTACAATGGGTAATGTTGGACCAGGTTTTGGAGCTGTGGGCTCAATGAGTAATTTTGCCTCGATTCCCGATTTGGGTAAGTTTTTGCTAAGCATAAATATGCTTCTTGGCCGATTGGAGATATTTGGGTTACTATTAATCCTTAGGTTACGCTCTTAATTTATATGTGCAAGACTCAAAAGCCCCTTTTAGGGGCTTTTTTTATAGAGTAGCGGTCTGGACGGGACTCGAACCCGTCTCGTCCGTGACGAGATGCCAGGCATGTATTCTACCCCGTTGTGGTGGAGTGANNATTCAACTTGGTTTTCATGGCTTAGGATTAGCCGCTGGAGGGCATCGGGGTTCAGGCGCTTTATGCGGTGCTCCTCCACCAGAGCGGCTGTTTTGGTGGGGAACTCCCTGACGAAGACGAAGTGCCAGGGCCCTTTGCCCTTGGTGTAGCGAGATGTTCCGCTGTTGTGCCGGTGCAGCCTGGCAGCAGGGCACTGGGTGACGCCCTTGTAGCGTATTCCCTGCGGGTTTTGCATTATGTACACAAAGTATCCCATGGCACCTCCCCAAACAAAAAAAGCCCCAATATGGGGCTTTTAAAGTAAAGTAGCGGTCTGGACGGGACTCGAACCCGTCTCGTCCGTGACGAGATGCCAGGCATGTATTCTACCCCGTTGAGGTGGAGTGAGATTCAACTTGGTTTTCATGGCTTAG
>DHVO01000193.1:0-314 GCA_002412705.1 Bacteroidales bacterium UBA5206
AATTCTCGAATGTTCGGGTTTTCTTTATCTAACGAGAGAGTTATGATTCCGAAGAATTGTAAGGGGTTAGTGCTTAAGCAAAGGATTAAGCAGGGCACAGGTTATTATAAAACTGTTATTCCAATGAACTACGACGTTAAGTCTTGCGATATGTTTTTTTACTCCGATAAAGGAGTAGTAAGACTTCTAAATACAGATATACACAGAGCAAAGATTATTGCAGATTTGATTTCTGAAACGTTGAGCATTAGCTATAGTGTAGAGTAGAATAAAAAGCTGTTCACCACAGAATTCATAACGTAGCATTTCCTAAC
>DHVO01000193.1:325-9369 GCA_002412705.1 Bacteroidales bacterium UBA5206
AAACACTAAACACTAAATACCAAACACTATTTCCCCCGTACTCTGGCTTCGCATTGTTCCTTTTCATATATTGCATCCTCACCCATAAAACCCTACTACTATGAAAGTACTAAAGTGGATTCTAATTGTAGTACTTGCCCTTGTTGCATTGGTACTGCTATGGGCTGCCTTTTTGCCATCGGAGCGCCTATTTGAGCAATCGGTTACAATTAATAAATCGGCACGCCTAATTTTTAAACAGGTTAACAGCCTAAAAAACTGGGAGAACTGGTCGCCATTCCTTGAGGCCGATACCGCAATGAAGTCAACCTACTCTGGCCCCGATTATGGTGTTGGAGCATCGCAGAGCTGGATTAGTAAGGTTAATGGCAATGGCAGCATGACCATTCTGGAGAGTGTGCACAACCAAAAGGTGGTTTACTCACTCGATTTTGGTATGGGCAACGTAGATACCACTTGGTTTACCATTGAACCTATGGGCGATGAGTTTAAGCTTGTTTGGGGCACTAAGCTATCAAATCTTGGTTACCCAATGGGGCGCATAATGGGCGCATTAATGACTCCTACCATGAATCAGGTGTTTGTTAAGGGGCTTACCAATATAAAGGGCTATGTTGAGGCTATGCCAGCCGATTACCTGTCGGGCGATATCTCCATAGAGATGGTTCCTGCGCGCACTCTTCTTGCCGCATCAAACACGGTTGATGCGGCGGGTATTCCCGCCTTTCTGCAGGAAACCTACACCGCAATGGTTGCCCTTATTACTCAGGAGAAGCTGCAATTTGCAGGCGTTCCCATTGCCATTTATTCTGGCGAACCCGATGCTACCGAGTGGGTTGTAACTGCTGCTATTCCTATTCAGCGCAAGCCAAAGGTGTTACCCCAAGGCTACTATCTGCTCGACCAACCAGCGCGAAAAGTGGTTACCGCAAGGCATTTTGGCGGTTACGATACGGTTGAGGAGACCTACATCCGCATAATGAAGTACATCAACGATAACCAGCTAACCATTAATGGCGATATGTGGGACGAGTACATATCCGATCCAGAAATTGTTACTGACCCAATGATGCTTGAAACAAAGGTTTACTACCCTGTAGAGTAGCACTCCTCGTTATAAAATGGAAGCCCAGGGCAATGCTCTGGGCTTTTTTTGTATACTTTTTATGCTGTTACTGATTTACCTGTCCACTATTGTGTGCACACTGTCCATACATGGACAATCTTTTTAAAGACCATTTCTGCTTAAGTTATTGATAGTAAAAGATGTGGTGTGTTTGGAACAGGTTTCGCAAATCCCCCTCCAAAATTGATAGGTATGGATAGGGAGATTTCTGCTGATATTGTAACCAGACGACGTTTACTGCTTATTGTAAAAATAGCAGCGGTAGTAGTGGTTATTGCTTTTGTAGCCGTTTATTTACCACGTATTGCCATGCAAAAGGTGCACTATAACGATTTGCTTATCTCCAGAATAGATAAAGGTAGCGTAGAGGTATCGGTTCCTGCAAAGGGAAAGCTGGTTCCTCTTAAGGAGCAATCGCTAACCATACCCGTTACCACCCGATTGGTTAATATCCTTATTTTTCCCGGTAACTCGGTTCGGGCAGGGGAATCAGTTCTTGCGCTTGATGCAACGGAGCTAACGCTGCTGCACAAAAAGACATCCGATGAGTTTTTGCTGATTAAGAACAGGGTTAAGCGTCAGCAGCTCGATTTGCAAAAGCGCAATCAGGAGCTACAGGACGATATTAGCGCTCTTGCGCTAAAGGTTGAAACGCTTGAGGCCGATTTAACCACCGAGCGCCACCTAAACGCCATTGGCGGTAGCAGCGATGAAAAGGTAAAGCGCCTAGAACTTGACCTAAGCCTTTTGCGCATGGAGCAGGAGAAGAGCCGTAGGCGCTTTGATTTGGATTCGAAATCGGCAGAAATAGAGATGGAATCGCTGTTGCTGGAGGTTAGCCTAAAGGAGCAGGAGCTGGATGGGCTTAAGCGTCAGCTTGAGATGCTAAAGGTGCAAAGCCCCTTTAATGGCGTGGTAACCTATACCATAGATCAGGTTGGCTCTCTTGTTTCTGCAGGACAAGTTGTGGCAAAGGTTGCCGACCTAAGCGGCTATAAGGTTGAGGGACAAATCTCCGAGAGCTACGCCGATAGAATTATTCCGGGTATGGAGGTGCTTATCACCGTTAGGGACAGCATTGTTGGCGGAAGGTTGGTTAACCTATCGCCAATGGTAAAGAGCGGTATGCTAACCTTCTCTGTTATTCCAAATAACGTGTCAAATAGGTACTTTTTACCCAATATGATTGTCGATTTGAGCCTGGTGTCCTCTAAGTCGGAATCAACGCTTAGAATGAAGAATTTTGAGCTCTACAATGGTCCCGGTATCTATGAGCTGTTTGTGGTGCGGGATAACTACCTAGAAAAGCAAAAGGTGAAGCTGGGAGGCAGTAGCTACTCGTACATTGAGGTTATTGATGGTCTTACCCTTGGCGACGAGGTAGTTATTAAGAATATGAAGGCCTTTAATGGTGTTGGACGATTAAGGTTGAGGAGGTAGCAGCATGCGGGGCATAATCATCATACTAATAGTACTCTTTGCTACCTCTGCCGCTTATGCAGCGCAGGATACCGTTTACCTTACGGTTGATGATGCCATAGTAATGGCTCGCTACTCGTCGCCAGAGGCTACCCGCATAAAGGTTGAGTACCAAACAAAGCTGTGGGAGCGGGAGATATTCCTATCGTCGCTAAAGCCGCAGCTGGTGTTTAATGCTGTGCTTCCCGAGTTGGATAGAAAAGTGGGGCAGGTTCCGCAATCGGATGGAACGGTTAAGTTTGTTCGTGTGGCCAACAGCTCCTTGCGCACAAGCCTATCGGTTGAGCAGGCAATAGCGCTAACAGGGGGTACGCTCTCCGTTGGTTCGGAGATACTTAGGTACGATAATATTGAGCGCAAAACTCACTCGTACGCAGCATATCCACTTAACATTACTTTGCAGCAGCCAGTTATGGGCTTTAACTCGCTTAAATGGGGAAAGCGCATAGAGCCTGTAAAACTACTGGAGGTGAACAGGGCTTTTGCAAGGAACATGGAGCTTTGCGTTCAGCGTACGCTAAGCATGTTCTACACGCTTATGCAGCACCAAATACGCTTGCAGATAGCCCAATCTAACCTATCCATAAATCAGCACCTGCTAAACATTGCAACGGAGCGCTATAGGCTAGGGAAGATTTCGCGTAGCGAGGTAATATCGGTGGAGCTAAACTACCGCAAATCCAGCAACCAGCTGGTAGAGGCGCAGGACGATAAGCGACGCTCGCAGGTGGAGCTACTCATTTTTCTGGGGATGCCTATTACATCGGAGCTGGTGCTTGTTGAGCCTGACTTGCCCCAAAAGGTAACGCTGGAATTGGGAAAGGTAGTTGAGCTATCACGGCAGAATAGCTACCACGAGGCGCTTAATAGGCGAAGGCTAATTGAGGCCGATGCAAGCGTAGCAGAGGCCAAGGCCAAAAGTGGTGTATCGGCCCAACTCAACGTAATTATGGGATGGAGCGGGAGCAGCGAGCGGTTAAACCAAATGGACTTCTCATCGGGCGATAGGCAGGAGGTTTACTTTGGGCTTCATATCCCAATTCTAGACTGGGGAAAGGGGCGAGCACGTGTTAAAACCGCAATTGAGGCTCGAAAGATGGTGCAGCTAAATGCCGAGCAGGAGATGGTTGCCCTTGAGCGTGAGGCTATTCTTTTGGTAGAGCGCATGTACATGCTAAGCAGCAAGGTTGAGAACACCAAGGTGATTGATAGCCTTGCGCGGGAGCGTTTCAGCATTGATGCGCAGCGCTACGTATCGCAGAATATCTCCTTTACCGATTTTAGCATAGCGCAACAGGAGAAGGATTTGGCTCAAAGCGCCTACATATTAAGCCTTGAGGAGTACTGGTTAACCTTTTACAGGCTGCGCGAGCTAACGCTCTTCGACTTTGAGCACCATCGAAGCCTTGTTGATAGTATTAGTTTATAATTATGATATTGAGAACACACAAAACTTAATAAAATGATACAGCTACACGACGTCACAAAAATCTACAGAACCCGCTCGGTAGAAACGGTTGCTCTGGATAGCATAAACCTAACGGTTGATAAGGGCGAGTTTATTTCGGTTATGGGGCCTTCTGGCTGCGGAAAGAGCACGCTGCTAAACATAGTAGGGCTGCTTGATAACCCATCAAAAGGACTAGTTACCATTGATGGTAAGCAGTGGGATAAGCAGAGCGATAAGGTGATTGCGCAGGTGCGCAACCGTACCATCGGCTTTATATTCCAGAGTTTCCACCTGATAAACGCCTTAAGCGTAACCGATAACGTTGAGGTGCCGCTGCTATACCGCAATGTTGGCTCAAAGGAGCGCAAGCGGTTGGTGGCCGAGGCCATTGAGCGTGTGGGCTTGAGCCACAGGGCAAAGCATTTCCCTGCTGAGCTATCGGGCGGACAGTGCCAGCGCGTGGCCATTGCCCGTGCCATTGTGGGTAATCCCCAAATAATACTAGCCGATGAGCCCACTGGCAACCTAGATAGCCGCAATGGTGCTGAGGTAATGAATATTCTCAATAGCCTAAACGCCGATATGGGCGCCACAATTGTTATGGTTACGCACGATGAAAACCTAGCAGAGAAAACGGGGCGTACAATTCGTTTCTTCGATGGTCGTCAGGTTCAATAAAAATTGCAGCTATGAAGTGGATAACATATACAAAACTCGCCTTAAAAACGCTGTGGAGCAATAAGTTCTTTGCGTTTATGTCCGTAGTAGGAGTGGCGGTAACCATTCTGCTGCTTATGTTGGCATCAATCCAGTGGGATAATGCAATATCGCCAAAAGCACCAGAGGTTAACTTGGATAGAACGCTAATTGTTAAGCGGGTTAAGCTGGAAAGGGGCAACGATAATACCTGGATGAGCGGTGTTGGCAGAGGGCTTATTGGGTTTATTACCGATTCCATAAAATCGGCTCAAACAGTATCGGTATTCATGTCCAGTGAGCTTAACATTACCATGGATCAGGGTACAAGCCAGCATTCGGCTCTTATGGTTGATCCTAACTTTTGGCAAATTCATCAGTTTGAGTTTATCGATGGCCGTCCTTTTACTCAGCCCGAGTACGATGCAAAGGCTCAAGTGGTGGTAATTAACCAGAACGTAAACCGAATCCTATTTGGAGAGGAGTCTGGTGTGGGCAAAACAATGGTTATTAGAGGTCAGGTTTATACCGTTATTGGCGTTGTTGCCGATATTAGCATAACCTGCCATAACGCCTATGCTGAGGCGTGGGCTCCCTTGTCGCTGGTTATGCAGCGTATGAATGCTGATTACTTGGGTTCGCTATCGGTTCTTTACCTAGCAAAGTCTAAAGCCGATTTTTCCGCAATTAAGTCAGAAGTGAAAGAGGCCGAGCGTAAGATTAACACTACGCTGGAGAAGGATATGCGCCTGTTTATTGCAGGTCCCGATACATCGTTAGAAGCGTACTTTAGGGGTTATGGCGATCCCGAGGAGTTTAATGGTGCTGTTGATGCGTGGATAGATATTATTATCAGGCTACTAATCTTAATGATTATTCCTACAATCAACCTAATTGCCCTTAACCTAACCCGTATCGATGAGCGGAAGGAGGAGATAGCTGTTCGGAAATCCTTTGGCGCATCGCGATGGGTAATCGTACGGCAGCTTCTTTACGAGAATATTGTGGTGTGCTTTATTGGTGGAGTAAT
The DNA here is from genome assembly GCA_002412705.1 of Bacteroidales bacterium UBA5206. Taxonomy (GTDB): domain Bacteria; phylum Bacteroidota; class Bacteroidia; order Bacteroidales; family Tenuifilaceae; genus UBA5206. The sequence continues at coordinate 6,107 of DHVO01000193.1, forward strand.
AGGATTACTAGTATCTATTTGGTGTGCTTATGCTTTTTCTGAGTTGCTATTTGAGCCGTCGTGGAACCAAAGTTTTGGTCATGTTGATGTTCACTTTAGTCCGTACGTGTTCATTGGTTCGCTGGTATTTGTTTTTATTTTAGGGATATTATCGGGAATAGTTCCTGCCTACAAAACGGCAAAGCTAAGCCCTGCACTTGCACTGAAAGGAGGTGAACAATGATACTACACAGCTTTAAGCTTTTCTGGAATCAGAAACGGAAGTTTACATACATTCTAATAGAGGTTTTTGCTCTTTACGTTATGCTGGTTCTTTGCTTTGCCTACATAGGACAAATGTTCTACAGGTACTCCCAAAAAGCGGGCTACGATTGGCACAACGTGGTTTCACTTGGGTTCGAAAAGATAGAAACGGGTGCCGATACGCTAGACTTTAACCAAGAGTATAGCATAGAGGCAAATGTTGGCGTTGCCCAAAATCAGCAAGAGACCGATGTTCCTTCTCTAATTGAGCAGCAGCTAATGGCTATTAAGGGTGTGCAGGGTGTTACGCGTGTAATTGAGGCTACTCCCTATTACCTAAGCATGTGGAGCTTAACCCTTAAGTATAACGATATACACTCAACGGCCGTTATCCACATTGCCGATGCCAACTACCAAAGCGTTATGAACTACCAAATGCTGGCGGGCCAGTGGTACACTGCTAGCATGGAAAAGGAGGTAATGCCCCCAATGGTTATTGATAGGCTCCTTGCCGAAAAGTTTTTTGGTAGTCCAGAAGTTGCGCTGGGCAAGGAGATAGTGTTTGAGGAGCGAAACTTTAAAATTTGTGGTGTTTATGCCGATTATAAGCGTATGGAGAACGAGGACGTTTGGCCTAGTTTCTTTATTCCCATTTCGGCATACTCACGAGCCGATATCCACATGCTTAGCTTCCTCATACGTTTTCAAAACAATGAGAACTACCCCTTTAAGGAGATAGAGCGTTCTGTTAACTCGGTAATTGACCCTCAACGCTGGGAGATTGCTTCGCTTAATAGCCTTGAGGCCATGCGCCAAGAGCTTATTAACAAGCAGCGTGTAGAACTTATCACGGTTGTTTTTGTGGGTGCAGTACTTCTTATTACCGCCCTCCTTGGTATTATTGGTATCTTCTCCTATACTATCAATAGGCGTAAGGCCGAGATTGGGCTACGCCGGGCAACAGGAGCAACGCTAAGCAGCATTTGGAAGCAGCTTCTTACCGAAATGCTAGTTATATCGGTTATTGCCATTATTCCAGCAATGCTTATCTTGATACAAATTCCCATTTTTGGAGAGTTTAACGAAAGTGCTAGTATAACCTTTATCTTTAGTATTTTTACAGTAGCCATTGTTCTTATTGTAATGATACTGGCAGCGGTGTTTTATCCAGCCTACAAGGCATCGAGGGTTGAGCCCGCTTTGGCTTTAAAAGATGAGTAACTTGCAACACTTAGGTTCTATAATGAGTAGCTCTGCAGAAAATATATTGGTTGTTGATGATGATGAGGCCATTCTTTCATCACTCAAAATGCTTTTAACTAGGAATGGGCACGGTGTTTACACCTGCTCATCTCCTAGTGAGGCGGTTGACTATGTAAGGGCAAACACCCCTAAGCTGGTTTTGCTGGATATGAACTTTGGGCAGTCAACCAACGGCGAGGAGGGGATTGCCCTGCTGCGCAAGGTTAAGGTTTTTCAGCCCAACGTACCCGTAATCCTTATTACAGGATGGGGCTCAATTGCCCTTGCCGTGGAGGGAATGAAGTGTGGTGCGGCCGATTTTATTACCAAACCCTGGCAAAATGCCGTTCTGCTGGAGTCCATTGCAAACTCGCTTAAGCTAACCCAAAGTGTCCATTCCTTTACAAATGCCAATAGGGCTGAGCTGGATAAGCAGTTTAGGCTAACCTCCATTATTGGGGAGTCGCCAAAGATGCTGGATGTGCTGCGTACCGTTGGGCGCATTGCGCGTACCTCGGTGCCGGTTCTCATTACGGGCGAGAGCGGAACGGGCAAGGAGCTTATTGCCGAGGCTATTCATGAGAATAGCGACAGGCGCGGCAAGCCCTTTGTTAAGGTGAACCTTGGTGGTATTGCATCGTCCCTTTTTGAGAGCGAGATGTTTGGCCACAAGAAGGGCGCCTTTACCGATGCCAAATCCGACCGGGTGGGCCGATTTGAGATGGCAAACAGTGGAACCATCTTTCTTGATGAGATTGGCGATTTGGACCTAGCCTCACAGGTTAAGCTGCTTCGGGTGCTACAGGAGCACACCTTCGAGGTGCTTGGCGATAGCCAAACCAAGCGGGTTGATGTTAGGGTGGTTTGTGCCACCAATCGCGATTTGCGCGCAATGGTTGAGCGGGGCGAGTTTCGCGAGGACTTATACTACCGTATCAACCTAATAACCATAGCTGTTCCACCCCTGCGCGAGCGGCAAAACGATGTAACCCTTTTGGCAAAGCAGTTTTTGGCCAACGTGTGTGCCGAGCAGCGCGTATCGCAACAGGTTATGCTCTCTAGGCTTGCGCTGGAGTGGCTAAAGAAGCAACCCTTTGCGGGCAACGTTAGGGAGCTAAAGAACTTGGTTGAGCGCACGGTGCTTCTTTCTGGTGCCGATACTATTGAGGTTGAGCACCTAGCATCCAATCAGGTTGGGATACCCAAATCGGCTGTTGATATAACCATAAACTCACCTGTGCTGCCCACAATTGATGAGATGGAGAAGGCGCTTATCCTAAAGGCCATGGATGCCTGTAACGGGAATATCTCGCAAATAGCCCGTATGCTGGGTTTAAGCAGGGGCGCCCTTTACCGCCGTTTCGATAAACATGGAATCCCCTATGAAGCTAAGGAGTAAATACCTTGTAAATACTGTAATCACCTATACCGTTTTTGCGGTGCTTGTGGGGTTGCTGTTTCCGGTGAATAAGTGGCTCTTCCTTGCTGGCGAGGCTCTTCTTATTGTCTCCCTCGCCGTGCACCTTTGGTTTTTTCGTTCGCTTTTCCAGCCCATTAGCAATATTACGCAGGGGGTTAGCTTGCTGCAGAATCAGGATTTTAATACTCGTTTAACCGAGACTGGCCAACCCGATGTGGATGGTATAATAGTGGTTTACAATCGTATGGTGGAACTTTTGCGCCGCGAGCGCACTACCATTGAGGAGACCAACCTGTTTCTCGACCAGCTAATAAACGCCTCACCTATGGGGATTATCACCCTCGATGCGCAGGGATGC
>DHVO01000067.1 GCA_002412705.1 Bacteroidales bacterium UBA5206
AGCTCAGGGTCGGTAAGGCTCTTGCCGTTGTAGTGACCATGCGCCATAATGTGCAGAAGTACCTGTAGTGGTGGAATGGCTGCGTTTACGCTACCATCCTCAAAGTACAGCAGTGCCGATTTTTGTTGCGCTTCGCAGATATTCTTGATGCCATCAACATAATCATCCATGCTTTGGGTTTCTGGTCTTAGCACCTCATCGCTAAGTACGCCAATTGGCTCCTCGAATACACGCCCAAAGTATTTGAATACAAAGGTTTTGGTGATGCGGTATCCCAGTCTGCTGGCAAGTATGGTTTCGCCATTGTGCTCAAAATCGTTAATCTTCTCAAGCGATCCCTCCTCAATTAGTCGCTTAGGATCCTTTTCGTGTGTATCTAAGCGGCACCAAATTTCAGGAATAAGGATGCTGATATCGTGATCAAACCTGTGCTTTGGCCCCACATGCCCGGCGGCAGTGGTAAAGCAGTTGTATCCGGTAAGTATGTACGATAGCAGCGCGTTATTTAAATCGCTGGTGGCAACAAGCATGTTGAAAGGCCCTTTGGTTAGAGCACCTTCCGATCCTGCTCCCGTTGTTGATGGCGATTTTCCCGTTAGGCTACACACAAAGTCCATGAATAGCTCTGGTAGCTCCTGGTAGTGTATAGGGTTGTAAACGCAAAGAGGTCTTATGCCAGCCTCTTTCTCAGGTGGGTTATTCCTTCTGCCCGGTAGCACATCGGTAATGGCAAAGTTAACCGCCTGCGACATTGGGATTTTCCTTGCAAAGCGAGTTCCTATTTTGGCAAGGTAGCCATCAATAGGGTTGCTTAGGTCAGGGTTAATCTGTAGGTATCGTGGGTTCTTAGATCTGCTTCCGTCTTCAAGTTTCCTTGGATGTGCAGGGGTTATAAAGTAAAGACCGCTCTTGTCCGATGCGCCCTTCTCAATAAGCTGCTTAATGGGCTCGGTGTACTTATCAAAGCTAATGGCATCCTCAATAATCTCCTCGCCATCGGTAGCGCTAAGCGGCTCGTAGTTGGAGGTGAAGTTGTTCATCTTGGATAGATCCGATTCTGCCTGCTTGTCGTACCCTCTGTTTATTGCTTCGTCGGGACGTTGGAAAAACAGGTACTCGCAGTTCTCAACCAGCTTAACGCTCTTGTTCTCCATACCCGGTTTTAGGTAAGGAATGCTAGACGCAGGTAGCGTGATTGATGCCGATATATCGTCCTCCATTTGAACTTTAGCCGCAGCAATAAAGTCTGGACGTAATGAGTGTACACACCATGAGCTGTCGCTGGCAAATCCCACCCTAAGGTATGAGGTGATGATTTTGCGATTGTTGAACATTAGGCAGTGCCCCTTGCGTCCGTTAACGGTATCAATGGTGAAGTAATTTCGCCAGTTGCTTCCCGCTTTCTCGGTTTGGCTAATCCTTTTTATAAGGAATACAAGGGCTTTGATGTGATCGGGGATAGAGCTAAGGAATGCGTTAAACTCATCGGTGTACCCATCGTATGGGGTTAGCATTTTTATTACGGAACCCAATGTGCGTCGTGCACTAAGGATGTCCCTATCCTCGTCCTTGATATTCTTTTTGTCCTTCCACCGCTTGCTGAAATCGTAGCTTAACACCTCGTCGGCCTTGGCGAAATCGTGCTCAATATCGTCAACAAAGAAGGTTCCGTAGATAATTGCGTTTAGCAGCGACTTGGCAATTTCCGATTTACCTCCACCCGATACTGTGCTAGGCTTATGCAGGAAGCTACCCTCGGCATGGGTGGCAACAAGCCTCCAATCGGGTGCAAAGGGGTGCTTCTCCATGTGGATTTTGTGCCCGCTAGGAAGCACGTAGGTGTGATCGCGAAGTAGCTTTATCTTCTGCTCTTTCCCTTTGAATTCCCATGTTATTGAACTTTTGTAAAGATCAATTTCTGCGTTTTCTGGAATGTAGAAGATGTTTGGGAAGTTCTTATCTACACCGTAGTTCTCGGGGTGCAGGTGCATAAGCTCGCCGTACTGCTTCTTGATATCCTCAAACCTGTAAATGTTTGGGAATTTATCGAGTAAGCGCTTGGCCGAAAACTCGTTGCCTAGGTTTCTTCTAGAGAACACCAGCGCACCACCTGCATGTTCCTCCTCCACGTTTCCGTAAAGGTTTGCAGCAAAGCTAATCTGGGTTTTAATCTCCTTTTTGCTGTACCCAAAGTAGTTGTCGCCAATAAGCGTAATAACAACTCCGCTATCGTCTCTGCAAGTAATCTTAAAGGGTTGTCCGTCGTTGTATAGCTCATCCTCGTGCTTCCAGCACATGCCATCCTTGCGCATACGCTCGGTTGCATCTTCCCAGTTAGGTAGCCCAATATCTTTCTTTTTTAGAGTAGGCAGATGTGGGGCAAGTATAATACAGCCAGTGTGTCCGGTCCAATGGTCGGGGTCAAGCCCAGCGTCGTTCTTGTATAGGTAAGGGTCGCCAGCGTTGCCAAAAATGGACTCAACAAAGTCAAGGTTGCTCACAAAGGCTCCAGGGGCAAAGAATCGAACCTCCAACGATTTTTTTGTTGATATTCCTGCTACCTCAGGGCTTACGGTTGGCCTAAGTAGCATAGATGTAAATACCCTTGCTTTACTGTTTTGCGATGCCGTGAACGGCAGCTCTAGAAACTCTGTGGGCGGATTTAGGGCTGCGTGCAACAGGTGTGCAAAGGCAATTTTGGGTGTTGCCTTTTTATCGGGAGGAATAGGGAGGCCTCCCTTTACAATGTGAAACGATCCCTTGGTGGTTCTCCTGTCGTTTCGTGGGTTGTGTAGAATCCCCTGACGAATTCTGTAGGACTTAATAAAATCTGTAATGTGCTCATTCCTATCAGGAGGTAAGCTTACCTCGCGTCCCAATCCTGGTTTGTCTAGCACAAATGAGTCGAAGGGAATCCTAAGGGTTTTCTCAAACTCAATGTCTTGAAAGTACCTGTTAATAAAGTCTTGGATACGCTTGTCGGCTGGATTTATGATGTTGTTCGATAGGAGCCGCATCTTTTCCCTGTAGTTGTTTAGCAAACTTTCGGCTAGGCTAACAAACTCCTGCTCGGTAAGGCCGTCATCTTCGGTAAGTGCTATCCCCTCAAAAATAGGTTGCCCCATCGACGCAAGCTTCATGTTGATGTAACGAATTACATCTTTCCGTCTTTTCGATGCCACACGGTTTGTTGTGTGGTAGTTGTACTTTAGTTCCATGGCTTTTACTGTTTAACATGCAACATGCAGTCCAAGGCTTTGTTGGCCTTGGCAATGAATGGGTTTCGTATGTGTTTTGGGTGGGTTGTTTTGCAATGCTACAAAAACTTCTTGTATTAAAATGTGATTGTTGTCATGCCCTACAGCAGAGCTTTTTCTGTTAGATTGTACTGTTTGTTATTGCGATAACAGAATGGGCGCATTTCAATCGTTTGTTGCAAAAAAATAGGGGACTCCAAATGGAGTCCCCCTCGTGAAGAAAAATATGTGATGAATTACTCCTCATCCTGTTCTGCCTCGTAAGCTTTTAGTAGTTTATCCTGAACGTCGGAAGGCACCTGCTCGTAGCTGGCAAACTTCATGGTGTAAGTTGCTCTACCACTTGTTAACGATGAAAGTGCTGTAGAGTACTTGTTTAGCTCTGCAAGGGGAACCTTTGCGTTAATCTTCTCAAACCCCTTTTCGCTACCCATACCAAGAATCATGGCTCTACGGTTCTGAAGGTCGCTCATTACATCACCCATCTTGTCACTGGGAACAAGTACTTCAACGTCGTAAACGGGTTCCATAATTTTTGGACCAGCCTCCTTAAACGCCGCTCTAAACGCATTACGGCCTGCTAGCTTAAAGGATATCTCATTGGAATCAACGGGGTGCATCTTACCGTCGTAAACGGCAACACGGATGTCGCGAGCATACGAACCTGTAAGTGGTCCCTCTTCCATCTTCTCCATAATACCCTTAAGAATGGCAGGAAGGAAACGGGTGTCAATTGCACCACCAACAATACAGTTGTAGAAAACAAGTTTTCCACCCCAGTCGAGTTTAACCTCTTCCTTACCTTTTACGTTAAGGCTAATCTCCTTACCAGCAACTTTGTACTTGCTTGGCTCTGGGCTACCTTCTGTGTATGGTTCAATAACAATGTGTACCTCACCAAACTGGCCCGATCCACCCGATTGCTTCTTGTGCCTATAGTCGGCTTGAGCAACCTTTGTAATGGTTTCACGGTATGGAATGCGTGGTGGAATAAACTCAACTTCCAACTTGTGGATGTTGGTTAAGTGCCACTTTAGTATGTTCAAATGGTGTTCGCCTTGGCCAGATACAATAATCTGTTTTAGTTCCTTAGAGTGCTCAACCAGAATTGTAAGATCCTCTTGGTGGGCGCGGTTTAGTAGTTCGCCCATTTTCTCGGTATCGGCCTCGTTTTTGGCTCTAATGGCTGTTCTAAACTTAGGCTCAGGGAACTTAATAGGTATAAACTTAACATCAATACCATTACCGCAAAGGGTGTGATTGGTCTTGGTGCTTTTTAGCTTAACTGTTGCACCTATATCTCCAGCAACAAGTTCGGTAACCTTAACCCTGTTCTTTCCTGCAACCACATAAAGTTGCGATAAGCGTTCCTTTGAGTCGTTTTTGGTGTTAACTAGGTCCATGCCCTCGGTAACCTTACCCGACATAACCTTAAAGTAGTTAATCTCACCAATGTGCGATTCTATTGAAGTCTTAAATACAAATATAGATGTTGGGGCGTTTGCGTCACATTTAACCTCTTTCTCTTCAACTGTAGGAAGAAGTGGTACTCTTGATGGATCTGGAGCAACGTTTATAATGAACTCCATTAAACGTTTGGTACCGATATTCTTCTTTGCCGAAGTGCAGAATACGGGGAATAGACTCCTGTTACTAAGTCCAACCCTAATTCCTCTGCGCATCTCGTCCTCAGTAAGAGAGCCTTGTTCAAAGTACTTCTCCATAAGAGACTCGTCGTTTTCGGCAGCAGCTTCAACTAGGGCATTGTGAAGCTCGTTGGCTTTCTCAAGTTCCGATGCAGGAATGTCAAGTTCTTCGCGTTGGCCTGTATCACCAGAAAACTTGTACATCTTCATTAGTAGTACATCAATAAAGGTGTCGAAACCGGTTCCGGTAGAAACAGGATACTGAATTTGTACTACTTTATTGCCAAAGCTTTGCTTAAGGGACTCAATGGTTTGGTCGTAATTAGCTTTTTCGCTATCGAGCTGGGTGATAGCAAATATTAAGGGCTTATGCATATGCTCTGCATAGCGATTGAAGATCTCTGTACCAACCTCAACGCCATACTGCGAGTTAATGGTCATTACACCAATATCGGCAGCCCTAAGAGAGGTAATAACGGCTCCAACAAAATCATCGGAACCGGGAGTGTCTATAATGTTAAGCTTGTTGTCCTTGAACTCTGTGTAAAGGATGGTAGAGAAGATAGAACGCATGTTCTGCTGCTCAATCTCAGTGTAGTCAGAAACGGTATTCTTACCTTCAATAGTCCCTTTACGTTCTATTACCTTACCCTCAAATAGCATGGACTCTGCTAAGAGGGTTTTCCCCGATCCGGTGTTTCCAAGGAGGGCAATGTTCTTAATCTGATTAGTTTGGTAGGTTTTCATGTAACAAACGCTTTAGTGCTGTTTAACAATTACGGGTCAAAAACTATTTTATTAGTGTACTAGTTTCTTAGTCCAGAATAATCTGGATTCGTCTCATCAATGAGCTATACTATATATAATAAGGTATAGGATTGAACCTGCCGAAGTGTAAAAGACCAACTCTCGTTTGAATTTCTCAAAAATAGTAAAATTTTGTTGCAAACAAATTTTTTGCGGCATTACCTGTAACGAGCGAAATAATTTGCTGAAAACTAATGGACTATTTCTCTAAAGGGCTTGTAGATTAAAATAAAAGCACTACTTTTGCGCCGCATTTAGCTAGAATAGTGTAAAAGGCTAATTGGCAGCAAAAAAGGTGTTCTGTTTTGGGTTGTTACCAAAAAAAGAATACCTTTGCAACCCGTTTTAAGAACTATTTTAATTAATCTAGATTGTAATGCCTACAATTCAGCAGCTAGTAAGAAAAGGCCGGACAAATTTGGAGGAGAAGAGTAAATCTCCTGCTCTAGATGCTTGTCCTCAGCGCCGCGGGGTATGTGTACGCGTGTACACCACTACTCCTAAAAAGCCAAATTCGGCTATGAGAAAAGTTGCCAGGGTTAGGCTCACTAACCAGAAAGAGGTTAATGCCTACATCCCTGGAGAGGGTCACAACCTACAAGAACACTCCATCGTGTTAATACGCGGAGGAAGGGTAAAAGACTTACCTGGTGTTCGTTACCACATCATCCGTGGTGCGCTTGACGCATCTGGTGTTGAGGGACGTAACCAACGCCGTTCGAAGTACGGAACAAAGAGACCTAAGAAAAAATAAGTTAATTCGACAGAAGCTTTACTACAATGAGAAAAGCTAAACCAAAAAAAAGAATCCTCTTGCCGGATCCCAAGTTTCACGATGTGCTTGTAACACGTTTCGTGAACAATTTAATGTACGATGGCAAGAAGAGCGTGGCTTTCAATATTTTCTATGATGCACTTGAGCTAGTTAGCGACAGAGTGAAGGATTCTGAGAAGACTCCTCTTGAAATCTGGAAGAAAGCCCTTGAGAACATTACCCCTCAGGTTGAGGTGAAGAGCCGCAGAGTTGGTGGTGCTACTTTCCAAGTTCCTATGGAAGTGCGCGCCGACCGTAAAATTGCCCTTTCTATTAAGAACATGATCCTGTACTCTCGTAAGCGTACTGGTAAGGGTATGAGTGAGAAACTAGCTTCTGAAATCATTGCCGCTTACAACGAAGAGGGTGGTGCTTTCAAGAGGAAAGAAGATATGCATAAGATGGCTGAGGCTAACAAAGCTTTTGCGCACTTCCGTTTCTAATAGTTGTAGTTCACAGTAAAGTAAAAGGAATCAATTAATGGCAAGAGATTTAAGATTTACCCGTAATATAGGAATCATGGCACACATCGACGCCGGAAAGACTACTACTTCCGAGCGTATTCTTTATTATACGGGTAAAACTCACAAGATTGGTGAAGTACACGAAGGTGGTGCTACCATGGACTGGATGGTTCAGGAGCAGGAGAGGGGTATTACCATTACTTCAGCTGCAACTACAACTTTCTGGAAGTACAATGAGAAGCAGTACCAAATCAACATCATCGACACCCCAGGCCACGTGGACTTTACCGTAGAGGTAGAGCGCTCTCTTAGGGTTCTTGATGGTGCTGTAGCTGTGTTCTGCGCCGTTGGTGGTGTTGAGCCACAAAGCGAAACTGTTTGGCGCCAAGCCGATAAGTACCGCGTTCCAAAAATGGCGTTCGTTAACAAAATGGACCGTGTTGGTGCCGATTTCCTTTCTGTTGTTGGACAGATTAAGGATAGACTAGGCGCTAATGCTATTCCTGTTCAGCTACCAATTGGTGCCGAGGATACCTTTAAAGGTGTTGTTGACCTAATTGAAAATAAAGCTGTTGTTTGGTACGAAGAGCCAGGTTCTAAAGAGGTTAACTACCGTCTTGAGGATATACCTGCTGGTATGGAAGCTGAAGTTGCTGAGTGGCGTGAGAAGTTGATTGAGGCTGTTGCTTCATACAACGACGACCTAATGGAGCGCTTCTTCGAAGATCCAGATTCTATTACCAAGGAAGAAATAATCGAAACTATCCGTAAGGCAACTATCGATATGTCTATTGTGCCTGTTCTTTGTGGCTCTGCCTTCAAGAACAAAGGGGTACAACGACTACTTGATGCTGTTGTTGCATTCCTTCCAAGTCCGATGGACATTGGTGCTGTAACTGGTACTAACCCAGATTCAGGGGATGAGGTAGTTCGTAACGCTGATTCTTCAGAGCCTTTCTGCGGATTAGCATTTAAAATTGCAACCGACCCATACGTAGGTCGCCTTGCATTTATCCGTGTTTACTCTGGTAAACTAGAGAGCGGTAGCTACATCTTCAATACCCGTAGCGGTAAAAAAGAGCGTATTAGCCGTCTTTACCAAATGCACGCTAACAAGCAAAATCCAATTGAGTTCTGCGAAGCAGGTGATATTTGCGCCGCTGTAGGTTTCAAAGACCTTCGCACTGGCGATACCGTTTGCGAGGAGAAGAACCCAATTGCACTTGAATCTATGACCTTCCCCGATCCAGTTATCGGATTGGCTATTGAACCCAAAACACAGAAAGACCTTGATAAGCTAGGAGTGGCTCTTGGCAAACTATCTGAAGAGGATCCAACTTTCCGTGTAAAATCTGATGAGGAGAGCGGACAAACCGTTATTAGTGGTATGGGTGAGCTTCACCTTGAGATTATCGTTGACCGTTTACGTAGAGAATTCAACGTGGACATCAACCAAGGTGCACCACAGGTTGCATACCGCGAAGCAATCACTGGCTCTGTAGAGCACCGCGAGGTGTTCAAAAAGCAGTCTGGTGGTCGTGGTAAGTTCGCCGATATCGTGGTTACTATCGAGCCTGCACCAGAAGGCGTAACTGGTCTCCAGTTCGTTGACGAGGTGAAGGGTGGTAATGTACCTCGCGAGTTTATCCCATCAGTAGCTAAAGGTTTCCAAGAGGCGCTTAAAAACGGTCCATTGGCCGGTTTTGCAATGCCAAGCCTTAAAGTTACCCTTAAGGATGGTTCGTTCCATCCAGTTGACTCTGACGCCCTATCGTTTGAAATTGCAGCAAGACAGGCGTTCAGACATGCATGTCCAAAGGCGAAACCCATTATCCTTGAGCCAATCATGGCTGTAGAGGTTGTTACTCCAGAAGAGTACATGGGGGATGTAATTGGCGATTTCAACAAACGCCGCGGACAAATTACCGGTATGGAGTCTAAAGGTGGTGCACGTGTAGTTAAGGCCAAAGTGCCCCTATCCGAAATGTTTGGATATGTAACCGTACTTCGTACCTTGAGCTCCGGAAGGGCTACCTCAACAATGGAGTTCTCTCACTATGCTGAGGTTCCTGCCAACCTGGCCAAGGAGATTATTGAGAAATCGCAAGGAAAAGCCGTAAAGGAAGATTAACCATTTACCTTTTGTAAACAAATGAGCCAGAAGATTCGAATCAAGTTGAAATCGTACGATCACAACCTGGTGGACAAATCGGCCGAGAAAATCGTGAAAACCGTAAAAGCCACCGGAGCAGTGGTGAGTGGTCCAATTCCGCTACCTACACACAAGCGGATTTTTACCGTAAACCGCTCTACCTTTGTGAACAAGAAATCGAGAGAGCAGTTCCAACTTTGCTCTTTCAAGAGATTACTCGACATCTACAGCTCCACGCCAAAGACAATTGACGCGCTCATGAAACTTGAGCTGCCTAGTGGAGTCGAAGTAGAAATTAAAGTATGAGTGTGATTAGTTAATACTAAGAAAAATGCCAGGATTAATTGGACGTAAAATCGGAATGACTTCCGTGTTTGGTGCTGATGGTAAAAATATACCATGCACCGTGATTGAAGCTGGTCCCTGCGTTGTTACTCAAATTAAAAACCAAGAAGTGGATGGCTACGATGCCATTCAGCTTGCGTTTGACGACAAGAAGGAGAAGCATACCAGCAACGCGCTGTTAGGTCACTTCAAAAAGGCTAACACTACCCCTAAGCGTAAAGTAGTTGAATTCAAAGATTGGGATCACCAGTACAACCTAGGCGATACCGTTGGCGTTGACATCTTCACAGAAGAAGATAAATGGGTTGACGTAACCGGTATTACTAAAGGTAAAGGTTTCCAAGGTGTTGTGAAACGCCATGGTTTCGGTGGTGTGGGTGGACAAACCCACGGCCAGCACAACCGTCTTCGCGCTCCCGGTTCTATGGGTGCTTCTTCTTACCCAAGCCGTGTATTCAAGGGTAAGAGATTAGCTGGACGTACTGGTGGTGATCAGGTTAAAATTGTTAACCTACGCATTCTGAAAGTGCTACCAGAGAATAACCTTATTCTCGTAAAAGGTTCTATTCCAGGTGCTAAAGGTTCATACTTAATCATTGAGAAATAATGGAAATCAACGTACTTAATATAGCTGGAAAGGAAACCGGGCGCAAGATCGAGCTCAACGATGCTATTTTTGGTATTGAGCCTAACGATCACGCTATCTACCTCGATGTAAAGCAATACTTGGCTAACCAGCGCCAAGGTACGCACAAGTCAAAACAGAGGAACGAAGTATCTGGTAGCACCCGCAAGCTTAAAAAGCAAAAGGGTACTGGTACTGCTCGTGCAGGTAGCATTAAGTCGCCACTATTCCGTGGAGGTGGTCGCGTATTTGGTCCAGTTCCCCGCGACTATAGCTTTAAGCTTAACAAAAAGTTAAAGCAATTAGCTCGTAAAAGTGCTCTTGCATATAAGGCTCGCACTAACGCCATCTACGTTCTTGAGGACTTCAATTTTGAGACTCCAAAAACCAAGGAGTACATCAACATCCTAAAGAACTTAAACTTAGTTGACAAAAAGTCGATTTTGGTGCTTAGCGAACCAAATAAAAATATATATTTGTCATCCAGGAATTTACAGAAGCAAAAAGTCGCAACTGCCTCTAACTTAAATACTTACGAGATAGTTGATTCTTCGGCTCTTGTACTAGTAGAGAGCTCAGTAGACGTTTTGCATAAAATGTTTCAAGTATTATAAACCCTGTAGCGATGAACATTTTAATTAGGCCAGTTGTAACCGAGAAAATGGAACGGGTAAGCGAGAAGCTTAACCGTTATGGCTTTATTGTAGAAAAGACAGCCAATCGGTTCCAAATTAAGAAGGCCATAGAAGAGCTGTACGGAGTAACCGTTGATTCGGTTAATACCATGCGTTACGGAGGAAAATGGAAATCCCGCTACACACGTGCCGGGGTTATCGTTGGCCGCACAAACAGCTACAAGAAAGCTATCGTGACGCTAAAAGAAGGTGATAAGATTGATTTTTATAGCAACATCTAACGACAATGGCTGTAAGGAAATTAAAACCTGTTACACCAGGACAGAGGCATAAAATTATAGGTGTATTTGACGATATTACGACTTCAACACCTGAGAAATCGTTGCTACGCCCCCTGAAAAAGACCGGTGGTAGAAATAACACTGGTAAAATGACCATGAGATATATAGGGGGTGGCCATAAACGTAGATACAGGGTAATTGACTTTACCCGCGATCGCGACGGAGTAGCGGCAGAGGTGAAAACCATTGAGTACGATCCAAACCGTACCGCACGCATCGCGTTGGTTCAGTATGAAGACGGTGAAAAACGTTACATCGTTGCACCAACTGGCCTACAAGTAGGTCAGACCATTATGTCTGGTATGGGCGTTGCCCCCGAAGTAGGCAACACGTTATTCCTATCGGAGATTCCACTAGGTACTCTAATCCACAACATTGAGCTTCGCCCAGGCCAAGGAGCTATTATGGCTCGTAGCGCTGGTTCTTACGCTCAGCTACTTGCTCGCGAGGGTAAGTACGCCGTGATTAAGCTGCCTAGCGGTGAAACCCGTATGGTGTTGACCAGCTGCAAAGCAACTGTTGGTACTGTTTCTAACTCAGACCATGCGCTGGAGAGATCTGGAAAAGCTGGCCGTACCCGTTGGTTAGGCCGTCGTCCTCGTAATAGAGGTGTTTCCATGAACCCAGTAGATCACCCAATGGGTGGTGGTGAAGGCCGTCAGTCTGGAGGTCACCCACGCACACGTAAGGGTATCCCAGCTAAGGGTTACAAGACTCGTTCTAGGAAGAACCAGTCCAACAAGTTTATTATTGAACGCAGGAAAAAGTAATTAGAAAAAGTCTAAAGGTATGAGTAGGTCTCTTAAAAAAGGTCCCTTCATCGATTATAAGCTAGAGAAGCGAATCATCGAAATGAACACTTCCAGCAAGAAGCAGGTTATTAAAACCTGGTCGAGAAGGTCTATGATCTCACCTGACTTTGTTGGTCACACCGTAGCAGTTCACAACGGGAATAAGTTTATTCCCGTATATGTTACCGAAAACATGGTTGGTCACAAGCTTGGTGAATTTTCTCCCACCCGCACCTTCCGTGGTCATGGAGGTAATAAGAAGAAATAAGTGAATCTGATCAATTAAAGGAATTTTAATAATGGGTGCAAGAAAACGTTTAAAAGCCGAAGAAATAAAGGCAGCGAAGCGCCAGAAGGCATTTGCCATTCTGCGTGACGTTCCTACCTCTCCCCGGAAAATGCGCTTAGTAGTTGACATGGTCCGCGGCAAAGAGGTAAAAACCGCTCTGGATATACTAAAGTTCTCTTCGAAGGAAGCATCAGGCAGAGTTGAGAAGCTCATTATGTCTGCAGTTGCTAACTGGCAAGTAAAGAACGAAGGCGTACGCCTAGAAGATGCAAACCTGTACGTAAAAGAGATCTTTGTTGACGAAGGTCGCTCACTAAAGCGTATCAGAACAGCACCTCAAGGTCGCGCTCATCGTATCCGCAAGCGCTCCAACCATGTAACGGTTGTTGTAGATAGTGCAGTTACTAATGATTCTCAAAATAAATAACAGCTAGATGGGACAGAAAGTTAATCCAATAGGAAGCAGATTAGGAATCATCAAAGGATGGGATTCCAACTGGTACGGTGGAAATAGCTATGCTCAGAAGCTGGTTGAGGACAACAAGATCCGTGAGTACCTTAACGCAAGGCTTGCTAAAGCCAGCGTTTCCAAAATAGTAATAGAACGTACGCTGAAGTTGATCACCGTTACTGTTCACACAGCACGTCCAGGTATTATTATTGGAAAAGGCGGGCAAGAGGTTGACAAGCTAAAGGAAGAGCTAAAGAAGATTACCAAAAAAGAGGTTCAAATCAACATCTTTGAGGTAAAACGCCCTGAGCTCGATGCGACAATTGTTGCCAACAACATAGCTCGTCAGCTAGAAGGCCGTATCTCTTACCGTCGCGCAATCAAGATGGCTATTGCCTCTACCATGCGCATGGGAGCAGATGGTATTAAGGTACAAATTTCCGGCCGCTTGGGCGGTGCCGAAATGGCACGCTCCGAGACCTATAAGGAAGGCCGTATTCCTCTACACACTATCCGCGCTGATATAGACTACGCCCTAGGCGAAGCTCTAACCAAAGTCGGCTTGATAGGTATTAAGGTATGGGTTTGCAACGGGCTAGTTTATGGAAAGCGCGACTTGTCGCCTAACCTAGGCTTAAGTGCACCAGCAAACGCTCCTGCGCCAAGTGGCAACAAGCCTCGTGGTGGTGGTATGAGGAAGAAACGTAAATAGTAAAGATTAAAAGGATTCTCAGGAAATGTTACAGCCAAAGAAAACCAAGTTCAGGAGGCAGCAAAAGGGCCGTATGAAGGGTATTGCGCAACGGGGAAACCAGTTGGCATTTGGATCCTTCGGTATCAAAGCCCTTGAGTCGAGCTGGATTACCGGCCGCCAAATAGAAGCTGCACGTCAGGCCGTGACCCGTTACATGAAACGTGAAGGTCAAATTTGGATCAGGATTTTCCCCGATAAGCCCATAACCAAGAAGCCTGCAGAGGTACGTATGGGTAAAGGTAAGGGTGCTCCTGAGGGATTTGTGGCTCCAGTTACCCCCGGCCGCATGCTAATTGAGGCAGAAGGGGTACCTTATGAGGTAGCAAAAGAGGCACTTCGTCTTGCCGCTCAAAAGCTACCTATTACTACTAAGTTTGTGGTTCGCCACGATTACGTTGAATCTTCAAACTAATTGAGCCATGAAGACCTCAGAAATAAGAGAGCTTACTATTAAGGAGATTGAGGAGCGCATTGATGTTGAGCAAACTCAGCTGTTGAAGCTAAAGATGGGACACAGCATTACTCCTCTGGATAATCCAATGAAAATCAAAGAGGCTCGCAAGAATATTGCAAGGTTGAAAACCATTCTCAGCGAACGGAAACAAGCAGAAACTGAGAACAAGAAAAGTTAAGTGAGCAATGGAAAACACTAGAAATCTTCGCAAAGAGAGAGTAGGGGTGGTTGTTAGCAACAAGATGCAAAAGTCTATTGTTGTTGCTGTGAAGCGTAAAGTTAAGCACCCTATCTATGGTAAGTTCGTTAACCGTACTACCAAGTTCTACGCGCACGACGAGGAAAACACTTGCAATATAGGCGACGTCGTTCGGATTATGGAAACACGACCTTTAAGCAAAAACAAGTGCTGGAGGTTAGTAGAAATCATTGAAAGAGCTAAGTAGCCATGATACAACAAGAGAGTAGACTAGCTGTAGCTGATAACAGCGGTGCAAAAGAGGTTCTTTGCATCCGTGTACTAGGTGGTACTGCAAGACGTTATGCCAGCATCGGGGACAAAATTGTTGTTTCTGTAAAGAGCGCAATTCCTGGCGGCGACGTTAAGAAAGGTTCCGTTACCAAAGCCGTTGTAGTTCGCACAAAGAAGGAGATTCGCCGTGCTGATGGTTCATACATCCGTTTCGACGACAACGCCTGTGTGCTTCTAAACAACCAAGGTGAAATTCGCGGTACACGTATATTTGGCCCTGTAGCCAGGGAACTTCGTGATAACTATATGAAGATAGTTTCTCTGGCACCAGAGGTATTGTAACCAGCAAAAATGTTCTAACCGATGGGTAAGTTACACATAAAGAAAGGGGATCTAGTTTTCGTCAATGCTGGCGAATCCAAAGGTCAGCAGGGTAAAGTTCTACAAGTATTCGTTGAAAAACAACGTGCTATTGTAGAAGGCGTTAACATGGTATCTAAGCATACCAAGCCAAACGCTCAGCACCCTCAAGGAGGCATCATTAAAATGGAGGCCCCTATTCACATCTCAAACCTGATGCTGATTGATCCCGCAACCGGAAAGCCGACCCGAATCGGGCGCCGGCGTAATGAGAATGGTAAATTAGTGCGTTATTCTAAAAAATCAGGAGAGGAGATTAAGTAATGGAATACGTACCTACACTAAGTAAGAAGTACAAAGAGGAAATTATTCCCTCGCTGATGAAGGAGTTTGGTTACACTAGCGTAATGCAGGCGCCAAAACTTCAGAAAATTGTGATCAACCAAGGTGTTGGACAGGCTGTTGCCGACAAGAAGATTATTGAGCAGGCAGCTTTAGAGCTAGCTCAAATCGCTGGTCAAAGGCCTGTACAATCGCTATCACGTAAAGATATTTCTAACTTTAAACTCCGTAAGCACGTTCCAATCGGTCTTAAGGTAACCCTTAGACGCGAGAGGATGTACGAGTTCCTTGAGAGGCTTATCAACATCTCTCTACCTCGTATCCGTGACTTTAAAGGTGTTAGTGAGAAACTAGACGGACGTGGTAATTACACCCTTGGTGTTCAGGAGCAAATCATTTTCCCTGAAATTGATATCGACAAGATCAACAAGATCTTAGGTATGGAAATTACCTTCGTAACCTCTGCCAACACCGACGAAGAGGCTTACGCACTGCTCCGTTCGTTCGGTATTCCGTTTAAAAATGCAAAAAAGGAGTAGCATATGGCAAAAGAATCAATGAAAGCCCGCGAGGTAAAGCGCGCTAAACTTGTTGAAAAGTACGCTGCGAAGCGTGCTCAGCTAAAAGCCGATGGTGACTATGTTGGGTTACAAAAGTTGCCTCGCAACTCTAACCCTATCCGTTTGCGTAATCGCTGCCTTATCACAGGAAGACCAAGAGGTTATATGCGTCAGTTTGGGATAAGCAGGATCACTTTTAGGGAGATGGCATCACAGGGTCTTATTCCTGGTGTAAAGAAAGCAAGTTGGTAAAACCTTAAAAAGTTTCATAAAATGATTACCGACCCAATAGCAGACTATCTAACCCGAGTACGCAATGCCATTATGGCTAACCACAGGGTTGTTGAGATTCCTGCATCAAATATCAAGCGTGATATTTCACGTATCCTTTTCGAAAAAGGATACATCCTTAACTATAAGTTTGAGGATGATGGAAAGCAAGGCGTTATTAAAATCGCTTTGAAGTACCATCCTGAAACTAAGAAGAATGCCATTAAGCACATTGAGCGTGTGAGCAAGCCAGGTCTACGTCGCTACGTGGACTCAGAGAACCTTCCAAGGGTTCTTAACGGACTAGGTATTGCTATCATCAGCACCTCACAAGGCGTTATGACAGATAAGGAAGCAAAGGTTAAAAAGATTGGCGGAGAAGTTATCTGCTACGTATACTAATTATTAACAACACTATCCAATGTCTAGGATCGGAAAAAAACCTGTAAACTTACCACAGGGGGTGACTATTAAAGTTGCTGCCGATAATGTGGTGAGCGTAAAAGGCCCTCTAGGTGAGCTG
Source organism: Bacteroidales bacterium UBA5206 (assembly GCA_002412705.1). Taxonomy (GTDB): domain Bacteria; phylum Bacteroidota; class Bacteroidia; order Bacteroidales; family Tenuifilaceae; genus UBA5206. The sequence goes on from DHVO01000067.1 coordinate 16,353, forward strand.
TCCCAAAAAGTGGACCCAGATATCACCATCGAAGTTGAGGGGAACACTGTTGTTCTTACGAGACCAACAGATCAGAAGCGCCATCGTTCTATGCATGGTCTATACCGCGCCCTAATTAACAATATGGTTGTTGGAGTTTCCACTGGATGGGAACTTCAACAAGAACTTGTTGGGGTTGGTTACAAGGCCGAAGCAAAAGGTCAGGTACTTGAACTAAGTCTAGGATTTTCTCACGACATTCACTTCCTAATTCCTGCTGAAGTAAAGGTTGAAGCGAAAACCGAACGTAAGGGTAACCCAACAATTACTCTACGTAGCGCTGATAAGCAGCTATTAGGTATTGTTGCCGCCAAGATTCGCTCGTTAAGAAAACCAGAACCATACAAAGGTAAAGGTATTCGCTTTGTTGGCGAAGTGGTTAGAAGAAAAGCTGGTAAATCAGCTGGTGTAAAGTAACCCTTTTAAACTAATAGGATATGGCTTTAGTTAAGCAAGAAAGAAGGCTCCGTATTAAAAGGAGAATACGCAAAAGAGTTCTTGGCACTAGTGAAAAACCTAGAATGACGGTTTTTAGAAGCAACAAGCAAATATATGTTCAGGTAATCGACGACCTTAAGGGTGTAACCTTAGCTTCTGCTTCATCTCGCGTTAAAGAGATTGCCGAGAATAGCAACGTAAACAAGACCGAGCAGGCTCGTCTTGTTGGACAGCTAGCTGCCAAACGTGCCCTTGAGCAGGGCGTTAGTGAGGTTGTTTTTGACCGTAACGGATATCTGTATCATGGTCGCATCAAAGCTCTTGCTGATGCAGCACGTGAAGGCGGACTAAAATTCTAAGAAGATATGTCAGCAAATACTAACATTAGACGAGTAAAAGCCAGCGATTTAGAACTTAAAGATCGTTTGGTTAGCATCCAACGTGTAACTAAGGTTACCAAGGGTGGACGTACCTTCAGCTTCTCTGCAATTGTAGTAGTTGGTAACGAAAACGGAATCGTAGGTTACGGCCTAGGCAAAGCAAGTGAGGTTACTACCGCTATAGCAAAGGGCATTGAGGATGCAAAGAAGAACCTTGTTAAAGTGCCCATCTTTAAGGGTACAATTCCTCACGAGCAAATTGCTAAGTTTGGTGGTGCTCGCGTTTTCATTAAGCCTGCTATTCATGGTACCGGTGTAAAAGCTGGTGGTGCGATGCGCGCTGTGCTTGAGAGCGTAGGTGTTACCGACGTACTTGCAAAGAGCAAGGGGTCATCTAACCCTCACAACCTAGTAAAGGCTACTGTGAATGCACTTCTTGAGCTTAGAGATGCTCAGGACATTGCTGCTCACCGTGGTGTCTCCCTAACAAAAGTGTTTAACGGATAGAAATCTGAGTTATGGCTAAAGTGAAAATCACCCAAATCAAAAGTAAGATTGGGAGTACCGAGAGGCAAAGGAAAAACCTTGCCGCACTAGGTCTACGCAGAATCCATCACACCGTAGAGGTAGAGGTAACTCCTATTACCCAAGGTATGATAGAGAAAGTTAAACACCTAGTTCGTGTAGAAGAATAGTTGCTAACCTACTTAAGCATAGTAAGCTATGAATTTGAACAATTTGAAACCCGCTGAAGGATCAACCCACAAAGAGAAACGCATTGGTCGTGGTACTGGTTCGGGACATGGCGGAACCTCCACTAGAGGACACAAAGGAGCGAAATCTCGCTCTGGATACTCTCAGAAGGTAGGTTTTGAGGGAGGTCAGATGCCCTTACAGCGCCGTCTTCCTAAGTTCGGGTTTAAGAATCATTTCCGTAAGGAGTATAAAGCGATTAACATTGATGTTTTACAAATGCTTTCCGAAAAGCTTGGTGTAACTTCAATTGACGAGCAAACTCTAGTTAACGCTGGTTTCGCTTCCAAGAACGATATCATTAAGATTCTTGGTAATGGAACCTTAACCGCAAAACTTGATGTTAAAGCTCATGCCTTTTCTAAAAAGGCCATTGAAGCTATTGAAGCACAAAATGGAACAGCCGTAAAACTTTAGTTTAATGAAAGCTTTCATTGAAACCCTAAAGAATATATTCAAGATAGAGGATCTGCGCCAGCGGATTCTCTATACCTTGGGTATTCTACTTATTTATCGATTAGGTAGTTTTATCGTATTACCTGGTATTGATCCAGCTCAGCTGGGTGCTCTTAAAACTCAAACAGCCGATGGTATCATGGGGCTGCTTGATATGTTTTCGGGAGGTGCGTTCTCTAATGCATCTATTTTTGCATTAGGTATTATGCCCTACATCTCTGCATCTATTGTTGTGCAGCTTCTTGGTATTGCTATCCCATACTTCCAAAGGCTACAACGCGAAGGTGAGAGCGGTCGTCGTAAAATCAACCAAATTACTCGTTACCTAACAGTAATTATCCTGATTTTCCAAGGCCCCGCTTACCTAGCAAACCTTCACGTACAACTCCCAGAAACAGCATTTGCACTTCAAGGTATCTACTTTACCATCTCTTCAACCATCATCCTTATTGCTGGAACCATGTTCATTATGTGGCTTGGTGAGAAGATTACCGACAAAGGTATTGGTAATGGTATTTCCCTTATTATTATGATAGGTATTATTGCTCGTTTGCCCTTTGCGCTTGCAGCAGAGTTCTTCTCTCGTTTCGACGAGATGGGTGGCGGACTTGTAATGTTCCTAGTAGAGATTATAATACTATTTGTAGTATTCATGTTCTCTATTCTTCTTGTTCAGGGTACACGTAAGATTCCTGTACAGTACGCTAAAAGAATTGTTGGTAATAAGCAGTATGGTGGAGTAAGGCAGTACATACCTTTAAAGGTTAACGCTGCAGGCGTAATGCCCATCATCTTTGCTCAGGCTCTTATGTTTATTCCTATGATGCTGTCTCGTTTCGATACCGAAGCAACTACAGGTATTGCAGCAGCATTCTCAGACTTTACTGGTTTTTGGTACAACTTCACTTTTGCTCTTCTAATTATTGCATTTACCTATTTCTATACTGCAATAACAATCAATCCTAACCAAATGGCTGAGGATATGAAGAAGAACGGTGGGTTTATCCCTGGCGTTAAGCCTGGTAAAAAAACCGTTGAGTTTTTGGATACAATTATGTCTCGTATAACTTTGCCTGGCTCTATCTTCCTAGCTCTTGTAGCAATTCTGCCTGCTTTTGCAATGATGATAGGTATAAACAACCAGTTTGCTCAGTTTTTTGGAGGTACCTCCCTATTAATTCTTGTTGGTGTAGTACTTGATACGCTTCAGCAAATAGAGAGCCACCTTCTAATGAGGCATTACGACGGATTAATGAAAACCGGACGTATCAAAGGTAAATCCGGTTATTAAAAGAGTTCTTTCGATAATGCAATTGTCTAAAACGGAAGAAGAAATTGAACTACTTCGGTTAAACAACGACCTCGTGTCGAGAACTTTAGCCGAAGTAGCCAAAATAATCCGACCCGGGATTACCACTCTAGCCCTTGATAAGAGAGCAGAGGAGTTTATTCGAGATAATGGGGCAGTGCCCGGTTTTCTAGGATATAACGGTTATCCCAATACCCTGTGCATATCTGTTAACGATGCAGTTGTGCATGGGATCCCTTCAAGTTATCAACTTAAGGAAGGAGACATTGTTTCCGTAGATTGTGGTACTTTCATGCATGGGTATTATGGAGATTCAGCATATACTTTCCCAGTAGGGCAAGTATCTCCCGAAGTGCAGCGGCTGATGGAGGTAACCAAAAAATCGCTTGAGTTGGGTGTTGAACAAGCCCTAGATGGCTTGAGGGTAGGTGATATTTCATATGCCGTCCAGCAGTATGCTGAAGCAAATGGATATTCAGTTGTTCGGGAACTCGTTGGTCATGGTTTAGGAAAGAAGATGCATGAGCGTCCAGAAGTCCCCAACTATGGCTACAAGAACAGAGGGCCAAAACTAGTTGAAGGAATGGTGATTTGCATAGAGCCTATGATTAACTTAGGTGCTAAGGAAGTATACCAGGAGCGCGATGGTTGGACAATTAGAACCCGGGACGGCAAACCTTCGGCGCACTTTGAGTTGGCCGTTGTTGTAAGAAAGGGAAAAGCGGAAACGCTGTCAACTTTCAAGTATATTGATGAAGTTCTTAAAGTAAATTAGGAGAGCGAATGTCAAAACAAGCTGCAATTGAGAAAGACGGAACCATAATCGAGGCTCTTTCGAACGCAATGTTTAGAGTAGAGCTAGATAATGGCCACGTTATTACAGCACACATCTCTGGGAAAATGAGGATGCACTACATCAAAATTCTTCCAGGTGATAAGGTAAAGGTAGAGATGTCGCCTTACGATTTGTCGAAAGGTCGGATAACCTTCAGGTATAAGTAATCATTTTGTAAACAAATTGAGCAATGAAAGTAAGAGCATCCATTAAAAAGCGCAGTGACGATTGCAAAATCGTAAAGCGTAAAGGACGTTTGTACGTGATTAACAAAAAAAATCCGAAGTTTAAACAGCGCCAAGGATAATTTAATTAACTTTGTACCCTCAATTTTTTAAAGAGAACATATGGCAAGAATAGTAGGTGTTGACTTACCAAAAAACAAAAGAGGCGAGATAGCCCTTACCTACGTTTACGGAATAGGCCGTAGCAGTGCTCGGGCTATACTTAGCAAAGCCGGGGTGGACTATGATGTAAAAGTAAAGGATTGGAGTGACGATAACGTAACTTCGATTCGTACAGTTATAGGTGAAGGTTTTAAAGTTGAGGGCGAACTTCGTTCGACTATTCAACTGAATATCAAGCGCCTAATGGATATCGGTTGTTACCGTGGTGTACGTCACCGTCTTGGTTTACCTGTGAGAGGTCAAAGCACCAAGAACAACGCTCGTACACGTAAGGGTAAGAAGAAAACTGTTGCCAACAAGAAAAAAGCTACTAAATAGTAAGTAAGGCTATGGCTAAAAAAACTGGAAACGTAAAGAAGAAGGTAGTAAAAGTTGATCCAGTAGGACAAGCTCACGTTCATTCGTCCTTCAACAATTTAATTATCTCCTTAACTAACAGCACAGGACAAGTAATTTCTTGGTCTTCGGCAGGTAAAATGGGTTTTAAAGGTTCTAAAAAGAATACCCCATACGCAGCACAGACTGCCGCAGCCGATTGCGCTAAAGTTGCTTTTGACCTTGGCTTAAGAAAGGTGAAAGTGTTTGTTAAAGGACCTGGAGCAGGTCGTGAATCAGCTATACGTACCATTCATTCCTCAGGAATAGAGGTTAGTGAGATTGTAGATGTTACACCACTTCCTCACAACGGATGCCGCCCTCCAAAGCGTCGTAGGGTATAGTACGTGTGGTTATAATTATGTTGAAAATTAACATTACGTAGGAATGGCTAGATATATTGGACCAAAAACCAAAATTGCCCGTAAGTTTGGTGAACCCATCTTCGGACCGGATACTACTTTTGAGAAAAAGAATTATCCTCCGGGAATGCACGGCATTAATAAGAAGCGCAAGAAATTGTCGGAGTATGGCGTTCAGCTTCAAGAGAAGCAAAAGGCTAAATTTACCTATGGGCTTTTGGAGCGTCAGTTCGCTACTACTTTCGAGAAAGCTTCTCGTAGTAAAGAACCAACCGGTGAAGTTTTACTACAGTTGTTAGAGTCAAGGCTTGACAACGTGGTATTCCGTTTAGGTATTGCACCTACTCGCGCAGCTGCTCGTCAGCTAGTTGGGCACCGTCACATTACCGTTAACGGTAACCTTGTAAATATCCCTTCATATACTCTTAAGCCAGGAGATGTTGTTGGTGTTAGAGAGAAGTCAAAATCTCTTGAGGCCATCACCGACTCTTTAGCATCTAACCGTTCAGTGAAATACTCATGGTTAGAGTGGGATAAGAATCAGTACTCAGGTAAGTTCTTAAACGTACCAGAGCGTTCTGAAATCCCAGAGAATATTAAGGAGCAATTAATTGTTGAACTTTACTCTAAGTAATAATACCTATACCATATGGCAATTCTGGCATTTCAAAAACCCGATAAGGTTATTATGCTCGAGGCCTCCGAAACATTCGGAAAGTTCGAGTTTCGTCCTCTTGAGCCAGGCTATGGTATTACGGTGGGCAACGCGCTTAGGAGAATTCTCCTGTCGTCGCTTGAAGGTTATGCCATTTCTTGGATAAAAATTTCAGGTGTTGATCATGAGTTTTCAACCATTACCGGGGTTATCGAGGATTTAACCGAGATAATTCTTAACCTTAAACAGGTAAGGTTTAAGCGTATTGTTGATGGCATAGATAGCGAGAAGGTTACCATTACCATTACAGGGCAAAATGAATTTAAGGCAGGTTACCTGTCTAANNTTCTTAACTAGCTTTAAGGTGTTAAATCCTGAACTAGTTATTTGCCGCATGGAACCAGACGTTAAGCTTGAAATAGAGGTTAACATCAGCAAAGGCCGCGGTTATATCCCAGCCGAAGAAAATAAGCCTGAGGATGCCGAATTCGGGGTAATTGCCGTGGATTCCATCCATACTCCAATTAAGAACGTTAAGTACGCTGTAGAAAACTACCGTGTAGAGCAGAAGACTGACTATGAGAAGCTGCTTCTTGAGATCCAATCAGATGGTTCTATCCATCCTAAGGATGCTCTTAAAGAGGCTGCAAAGATTCTCATCTATCACTTCATGCTGTTCTCTGATGAGAAGATTACGCTTGACTCTGACGATAAGTTCTCTAACGATGAGTTTGACGAAGAGGTGCTTCACATGCGCCANNCTTCTAAAAACCAAGTTGGTTGACCTAGATCTTTCAGTGCGTGCGCTAAACTGTCTCAAAGCGGCTGACGTTGATACGCTTGGAGATTTAGTTAAGTTCAATAAGAACGATCTACTTAAGTTCCGTAACTTTGGTAAGAAATCGCTTACTGANNCTTGACAAGGAATAATTGCGATGAGGCATAATAAGAAAGTTAATCATCTGAGTAGGACTAGCTCTCACCGTAAAGCTTTAATGGCTAACCTTGCATCGTCTCTTATCATGCATAAGAGAATTCGTACCACGGTTGCTAAGGCAAAAGCTTTAAGAATGTACGTTGAGCCTCTTATCACCAGGAGCAAAGATGATACAACACACTCACGTCGTATTGTATTTAGCTACTTGAAAGATAAGTATGCTGTAACTGAACTTTTCCGCGATGTTGCAGGGAAAGTAGCAGGTCGTCCTGGAGGATACACTCGTATCCTTAAAACTGGCACTCGTATTGGTGACAATGCTGAGATGTGTATCATTGAACTAGTTGATTACAACACTACTTACGTTAAGGAAACTGAAACTGCAAAACCTGCANNCTAAGCGTACTCGTCGTGGTAGCAAGAAAGCTGAAGGTGCTGTTGCTCCTAAGGCCGATGATGCAACGCCTGAAGTAGATGAAAAGGCAGAGTAAGTCAGACACTCTTTGATATTGATGAGGGATAAGCACTGACTTATCCCTTTTTTTTGCTAATTTCAAACGTTTTCGACGTTAAAATCAATCTAAAGTTTTAACCTATGGGACAAATTGTTAGTGTACATGCCCGCCAGATTCTTGATTCTCGCGGAAATCCAACCGTAGAGGTTGATGTGCTTACCGAAAGCGGCTTCTTTGGCCGTGCCGCTGTTCCAAGTGGAGCATCTACAGGCGTTCATGAAGCTGTAGA
>DHVO01000029.1 GCA_002412705.1 Bacteroidales bacterium UBA5206
GATGGCTTAAAGCTAGTTTGCGACTTTGCCGAGACCCTAAACGCACAGGTATCAGCTTCTCGTGCAGTGGTTGATGCTGGTTTAATTCCACACGACCGTCAGGTAGGACAAACAGGTAAAACCGTTCGTCCAGACCTATACTTTGCAGTGGGTATTTCTGGTGCAATTCAGCACTTAGCTGGTATGGAGGAGTCCGATTTTATTGTAGCTATCAATAAAGATAAGTACGCTCCAATTTTCCAGGTTGCCGACCTAGGTATTGTTGGCGATGCAAAGCAAATTGTTAAGGCTCTTAACGAGCGCCTTAAAAAGTAGCTTTAACGGAGTAACGTTTAAGCCCCGGGGTTATCCTCGGGGTTTTCGTTTATTTCGAGGTTTTAACCAAATCATCTCAATAAAAAACAGAGCGCAATACAGGGTGCTGCTCCTTGAATGTTCGAAAACGTTTTCTGAGAAAATGTAAATTTGGCATTAAACCAAAATAGCTTGGTCAAGTCGTGCCAAAAATCGCTAACATTTTTAAAGAAAAAGTGCGGATAAAATTATATTTTTGCACACTATGGAGTCATATTGTATCCATTTTATTGCAAAATAGTTGCGAGGCTTTTAATTCGAATATGAGACTTATAGTAATTCTCACGATTTAAAGGGTTCGATTAAGGATATTAAGAAGTTTTATTCGTCGTTAAACGAAAAAGATTATTGGAATGAAGAACAAGTTTATTTCAGTTGAGCAAGCTGCCGAAATGGTGAAGGATGGCATGACCATTATGATTGGTGGTTTTCTATCGGTAGGTGGGCCCAATAGTATAGTGGCAAAAATTGCAGAGTCGGGTGTGAAGAACCTAACCCTAATTTGCAACGATACCTCTTTCCCCGATAAAGGCTTGGGCGTACTTATAGCCAATAAGCAGGTTAAGCGCATCATTACCTCGCATATTGGAACCAACCCATCAACCATTGAGCAGCTAAATAACGGCGAAGTTGTAGTGGAATTCAACCCTCAGGGAACGCTTGCTGAGCGTATTCGTGCAGCAGGAGCAGGGCTAGGCGGTGTGCTTACACCAACGGGAATAGGAACCCTTGTTGCCGAAGGCAAGCAGATTCTTAATATCGATGGTCGCGACTTTATCCTAGAAAAACCGCTACGTGCCGATATCGCCCTAATTGGCGCAAGCATCTCCGATAAAATGGGTAACCTAGTTTACAAGGGATCAACCCAAAACTTCAACCCACTTATGGCCACTGCAGCCGATGTTGTTATTGCTGAGGCCGAGGAGGTTGTTGAAACTGGTGCAATTAGCCCAGAGAGCGTTAAAACACAGTCAATATTTGTAACATATATCGTTAAAAAGTAAATATATATCATGGATAGCAAGGTAATGATTAGAGTTAGAATGAGCTCTCACGATGCTCATTATGGTGGGAATTTAGTTGATGGTGCTAAAATGCTTCAGCTTTTTGGCGATGTGGCCACAGAACTTCTAATTAGGCACGATGGCGACGAAGGGCTTTTTAAAGCTTACGATGCTGTTGAGTTTATTGCCCCTGTATATGCAGGCGACTATATTGAGGCTGTTGGTGAGATCACACACGTTGGTAACACATCACGCAAAATGACCTTCGAGGCGCGTAAGGTTATCATCCCAAGAACAGATCTTTCAGAGTCTGCTGCCGATTTCCTAACCGAGCCTATTGTGGTTTGTCGCGCAAGCGGAACCTGTGTTGTTCCTAAAAATTGTCAACGTAAATAATCCCAAACCGATATGGAAAAGCTAATTATCACCGCTGCTATTTGCGGCGCAGAGGTAACCAAGGAGCAAAACCCTGCAGTGCCCTACACCGTTGAGGAGATTGTTCGCGAAGCTAAATCGGCTGTTGATGCTGGTGCTGCCATTGTTCACCTTCACGTTCGTCGCGACGATGGTACCCCAACCCAAGATAAGGCTCGCTTTAAGGAGTGCATCGATGCTATACTTAAGGTATGCCCTGATGTTATTATTATCCCATCAACTGGTGGTGCTGTTGGTATGACCGCTGAGGAGCGCCTACAGCCAACCGAGCTACCCATTGAAATGGCTACCCTTGACTGCGGTACCTGCAACTTTGGCGATGAGGTGTTTGAGAACACCATGCCAATGATGCGTGCCTTTGGAAAGCGCATGATTGAGAATAACATTAAGCCAGAGTACGAGTGCTTTGAAATGGGACACCTTGATACAATCGTAACCATGGCCAGAAAGGGTCAGGTTCCAGGTGCTCCAATGCAGTTTAACTTTGTACTTGGCGTACCAGGTTGTACCCCAGCAACAGTGGGTAACCTAGTGTGGTTGGTAAACGCTATTCCTGCTGGTTCAACATGGACCGCAACCGGAATTGGTCGTCATGAGTTTACCCTTGCTGCTCCTGCTATTGCTATGGGCGGACACGTTCGCGTTGGTTTTGAGGATAACCTTTACATAGAGAAGGGTGTACTTGCAAAATCTAACGGTGAGCTTGTTGCCAAAGTGGTGCGTATTGCAAAGGAGCTTGGCCGCGAAGTGGCAACTTCGGCCGAGGCACGTGAGATTCTTGGATTAAAGAAGTAATTACAGTTATAACAATTCCATATTCTTGGCAATGAAGAAAGGTAATAAGTATGGAACCCATAGGGTAATTGAGCCTAAAGGAGTACTTCCTCAGCCAGCCCTTAAGGTTGACAATAATACAAGTGAGATTTACGATAACGAGATGCTTATTGATGTTAAAACCCTTAACATCGACTCGGCCAGCTTTACCCAAATTAAATCGGCTTGCAACGCTGATGTTGCTGCAATGGAGAAGATGATTCTTTCTATTGTTGGCGAGCGTGGTAAAATGCAGAATCCTGTTACCGGTTCGGGTGGTATGCTAATTGGTACCGTAAAGGCATTGGGACCAAACTTCCCCGATAAGAGCCTTAAGGTTGGCGACACCATTGCAACCCTTGTATCGCTATCGCTTACTCCACTTAACATCAAAAAGATTAAGTCAATTAACGTGCACAACGATCAGGTTGATGTTGATGCAGAGGCTATCCTTTTTGAGAGCGGTATCTACGCAGTTCTTCCTACCGATATACCAGAAAAACTTGCTCTTGCTGCGCTCGACGTAGCTGGTGCTCCTGCTCAGGTTGAGCGTTTGGTTAAGGAGGGCGACAACGTATGTATTATTGGTGGCGGTGGCAAATCTGGTGTTCTTTGCTGCTACCAAGCAATGAAACAGGTTGGCAAAAACGGTAAGGTAATAGTAGTGGAGTACTCGGCTGATAATGCTAAGCGCATTCAGGACATGAACCTTGCTACACATGTTATTGTTGCCGATGCTACCAACGTAATGGATGTTTACGAGAAGGTGATTGCCATTACTGGCGAGAACGGTTGCGATGTTACCATTAACAACGTTAACGTACCTTCTACCGAGATGACCTCAATCCTTATCACAAGGGATAGGGGTATGGTTTACTTCTTCTCAATGGCTACTTCGTTTACCAAGGCTGCTCTTGGTGCCGAAGGTGTTGGTAAAGATGTTGACCTGGTTATGGGTAACGGCTATGCAATGGGCCACGCCGATTTAACCCTTGGTATCATTCGTGAATCAGAGGAAATTCGTAATCTATTTAATAAGCTTTATGTTTAAGATTGAGGAAAAGAGCAGGCGCAAGGAGTTTTTCCCTAATGTGTCTGATAGCGATTGGAACGATTGGAAGTGGCAGGTTCGCAACCGTATCGAAACCCTAGAGGAGCTTAAGAAGTACATTAAGCTAACCGCCGAAGAGGAGGAGGGCGTACGCAAGTCGCTTCAAACCCTTCGTATGGCTATTACCCCATACTACTTGTCGCTTATTAACCCTAACGACCCTAACTGTCCGGTTAGAAAGCAGGCAATCCCTTCAATTTCTGAAACCTTTACCTCTGCAGCCGACCTATTGGACCCGCTTCACGAGGACGAGGATTCACCTGTACCAGGGTTAACCCACAGGTATCCAGACAGGGTGCTTTTCCTTATCACCGATATGTGCTCAATGTACTGCCGCCACTGTACCCGCCGTCGTTTTGCTGGTCAGAAGGATGCTGCTACACCAAAGGACAATATCGATAAGGGCATAGAGTACATTGCTAACCATCCTGAGGTTCGCGACGTGCTTCTTTCTGGTGGCGATGCGCTGCTTGTTAGCGATAGCCGTTTAGAGGAGATTATTAGCCGCCTTCGCGAGATTCCTCACGTTGAGATTATCCGTATTGGAAGCCGCACCCCAGTGGTTCTTCCACAGCGTATCACCGACGACTTGGTGAACATGCTTAAGAAGTATCACCCAGTTTGGCTTAACACCCACTTTAACCACTCCGATGAGATTACCCCAGAGAGCTACGAGGCTTGCGCTAAGCTAGCCAACGCTGGTGTACCTCTTGGAAACCAATCAGTTCTTCTACGTGGCGTTAACGACTGCCCAAATATCATGAAGAAGCTGGTTCACAATCTGGTTAAGATGCGCGTTCGCCCATACTACATTTACCAGTGCGACCTTTCAATGGGACTTGAGCACTTTAGAACTCCTGTTTCTAAGGGTATCGAGATTATTGAGAGCCTACGTGGACATACCTCTGGCTACGCTGTTCCTACATTTGTTGTTGATGCTCCTGGTGGCGGTGGAAAAACTCCAGTTATGCCTCAGTACGTTATCTCTCAAATGCCAGGCAAGGTTATCCTTCGTAACTTTGAGGGTGTTATTACCACATATACTGAGCCTACCGACTATAAGAACGAGTGCCAGTGCGATGATTGCAAAAATCAGAAGGCAGAAGATGGCATTGCTGGTTTAATGCATGGAGATAAGCTCTCCATTGAGCCTGCAACGCTAAGCCGTAAGACAAGGAATCATCACGATTAAGCCATAACGCGAAGACGCATCGCTCTTCTTTACAGTGACTTTAGTGGTCGGTATTGATTAGTAGAAAGATGCGTCTTCGTGTTTTTATATTTAAAGCCCTTAGGGAACCCTGAAATGCCATTTATTGACGATATCCTCACCTACAAAAGCCTTTCCATTGTAGGACTTGAGAAGAACACGGGCAAAACGGAGTGCCTTAACTATGTCCTTTCACGGTTAAAGGATATGGATAAGCGCATAGCCCTTACGTCTATTGGCATTGATGGAGAGAGCCGCGATATTGTAACAAACACCCATAAGCCCGAAATTCGGATTTACAATGGGATGATATTTATCTCGGCCGAGAAGCACTACTTGCAGCGCCGCATAACATCGGAGATACTGGATGTGAGCAATATCCACACATCGCTGGGGCGGCTGGTTACTGCACGTGCTTTGAGCTCGGATAAGGTGATGCTTTCGGGCCCTCCCGATACGCATACCCTAAAGAGCCTTATTGCTGGCATGAACCAGTATAATGTTGATTTAACCATTGTTGATGGCGCGCTATCCAGGCTTAGCTTGGCCTCGCCAGCGGTAACAGAGGGAATGGTACTAGCCACAGGGGCGGCCTACTCGGCTAATATCCCCGAGCTGGTTCGCAAAACCAAGTACGTTATAGACCTTATCAACCTACCCGAGGTTGAGCCAGCACTCAAGCTGCAGCTTGATGCGGTTGAATCGGGGATACTTGCCATTGACCCGCAGGGCTGCTTGCACGACCTTAACGTGCAGTCGGTTTTTATGCTGGAGAAGGCAAAGGACAGAATCTTTAGCCACGGGAACAGGCTCTTTGTTGCGGGTGCAACAAGCAATAACCTGTTCGAGTTTCTGCGGATGCAGAAAAACGCGGCTAGCATTGAGCTGATTGTAAAGGATTTTACCAAGATATTTGCCACCCCCGAGGTGTACTACTCCTTTATTAGAAAGGGCGGTACCGTTAAGGTGGTAACCAGAACAAAACTTGCGGCGGTATGCATTAATCCCGTATCGCCACAGGGGTATAGATTAAGCTCTGATGAGCTTAAAGCGGCTATGCAGGATGCCCTGCAGATGCCCGTTTACGACGTAAAAAAGTTATAGAATGCAACTAAAGGCCGCACTTGCCGAGATATACGGACTCCGCTACATGATTGATAGGCTCGATATTAAATCGGGTCTGGCGCATCGTGTTCTGCTGGCCTCGCCTTTTATTGTGAGCCAAAAGGAGCTGCAGCATCAGCTGGAGCTGGTTAGCAATACCCAAAAATCGCTTTGCGATGACTCTACCAAACCACTTTTAGGTAAGGTAACCATAAAGTTGGCGCAGGTTAGGGATATTGGCGGCACTGCAAAGAGCATTCAAAAAGGGGTAACCCTTAACGATGTTGAGCTGTTTGAGGTTAAGAGCTTTGCCCTAATTGCACAGGAGGTTAAGGAGCTGCTCAAAACCATTCCCTTTTTGGGCGAGCAGCTACCCAGTCTTTTAGCCGTGGTGGAGCTGCTAGACCCAGAGGGAACAAGAATTCCATCGTTTTACATAAGTAGCCATTTTGATGCAAACCTAGCACCGTTGCGCAAGCAGCTTGCAGGGCTTGAGCTGATGCTTGAGGGTAGCACCGATGAGCAGCTACAGCGCCAGTCCGATGAGGTGCGCAGCAAAATAGAGGCAATTGAGGATGGTGTACGCCAGAGGGTATCTACCTTGCTGGCCTCCCATGCCAATGATTTGGCCAGGGCGATATTGGCCATTGCCAGTATCGATATACTCATAGCTAAAGCAAAGCAAGCCATTGCTGATAGCTTGGTGATGCCCGTAATTGGCGGTGAAACCACATCGTACCAAGGGCTTTTTTACCCTCAGCTAAAGGAGGTGCTGGAGCAGCAAAATAAGCGCTATCAGCCTATTGATGTTGAGGTAAATAGGGGCTCGTGCCTAATTACAGGGGCTAATATGGCTGGTAAAACGGTGCTGCTAAAAACCTTGGCGCTAAGCCAGGCAATGTGCCAGTACGGTTTCTTTGTGCCAGCCCAAAGTGCACACGTTGCGCTGGTGGACCATATCCTGTTTAGCATTGCCGATGAGCAGTCGGAGCTATCGGGGTTATCATCCTATGGTGCCGAGATGCTAAAGGTGAACCACATTGTGCAGATGGCCAAAAAGCAGCATAAGCTGCTGGTGCTAATTGATGAGCTGGCTCGCACAACCAACCCAACGGAGGGCAGGGCAATAGTTAATGCCGTGGCTAACTTTTTGAATGGGTGCAACGTAAGAGCCATTATAACAACCCATTATAGCGGCTTGGGCGCAGCGTGCCGCAAGCTAAGGGTTAAGGGCTTTATTGATAGTAGCGGCGATACCCAAATCACCATACGGAACATTGGCGACTATATCGATTACTCACTTGTTGAGGACGATGGAACCAGCGTTCCGCACGAGGCGCTTAGAATAGCCCAAATTCTGGGTGTTGATGCCGATATCCTTACCGAAGCGGCTAAGCAGCTGGGTGCAAACTAGAAGCATTAAGAAAGAACTAAATAAGTACCAAAACACCAAATAAACGTTTAATACAGCTATGCAGAAGAGCAAGTTAGGTCTCGATTTTGAGAAGGTTGGCTATGCTAAGAACATCGCCAAAAAGATTGCCGATGATGTTCAGAGTTTTGTAGAGAACTACACAACGGTTGCAGTGGAGCGTACCCTCTGCCGCTTGTTAGGAATTGATGGAATCGATGCCAATGCAGTTCCTTTACCAAACGTACTTGTCGATTCTCTTAAGGAGAAGGGCGTACTTGGGCAAGGGGTAATTTTCTACATAGGAAATGCCATTGTTGAAACGGGCCTAAACCCACAGCAAATTGCTGAGCAGGTTTCCGATGGTAAGCTTGATTTGGCTGCGCTACCAATTCATCCAAAGGAGAAGATTGATGCGGCCATTATGCCAATTGTACACGCTAGTCTCGATAGAATTAAGTCTCGCAGGTCTCGTCGCGAGCACTACCTTAACACCATTGGCGAGGGTGCTAAGCCTTACCTATACGTAATTGTTGCTACGGGTAACATTTACGAGGATGTGGTGCAGGCGCAAGCCGCAGCCCGTCAGGGTGCCGATATCATTGCCGTTATCCGTACCACAGGTCAAAGCTTGCTAGACTATGTTCCTTACGGTGCAACTACCGAGGGATTTGGTGGTACCTACGCTACTCAGGAGAACTTCCGCATTATGCGTAAGGCGCTTGATGAGGTAGGCGAGGAGGTTGGCCGCTACATCCGCCTTTGCAACTACTGCTCAGGACTATGTATGCCCGAGATTGCCGTTATGGGCGCATTCGAAGGGCTTGACGTTATGCTAAACGACGCGCTATACGGTATCCTTTTCCGCGATATCAACATGCAGCGTACGATGGTTGACCAGTACTTCTCTCGTATCATCAACGGTTATGCTGGCGTTATTATCAACACTGGCGAGGATAACTACCTAACCACCGCCGATGCGTTTGATGAGGCTCACACCGTACTTGCATCGGACCTAATCAATGAGCAGCTTGCATTTATTGCAGGTATCCCTGCAGAGCAAATGGGACTTGGCCACGCATTCGAAATGGACCCAGAGCTGGAGAACGGCTTCCTTTACGAGCTGGCTCAAGCACAAATGACTCGCGAGATTTTCCCCGATGCTCCGCTTAAGTACATGCCTCCTACAAAGTTCATGACCGGTAACGTTTTCCGTGGACACATTCAGGATGCGCTATTTAACCAAATTGCTATTTGGACTGGTCAAGGACTTCAGCTTTTGGGTATGATGACCGAGGCTATTCACACACCATTCATGTCCGATCGTTACCTTGCCATTGAGAACGCTAAGTACATCTTCAAAAACATGAAGAGCATTGGCGATGAGGTTGAGTACAAGGAGAATGGAATTATTCGCAACCGTGCACAGGAGGTTCTGAACAACGCTGTTGAGCTGCTTGAGGTACTTCAGAACGATGGACTTTTCAATGCACTTGAGCAGGGTAAATTTGCAGCCGTTAAGCGTCCTAAAACAGGGGGTAAAGGGCTTGCTGGCGTGGTTGAGCGTGGTGCTAACTACAGCAACCCATTTGTTGAGCTAATGAAGAATCGTAAGTAAAACGCATTAAAGAGACACACAATATGAGCGGAGGATTATACTCTATGGAGGCTCGCGATTTTGATACAACGCTTGACCTCAAAAAGATAAAGCCTTACGGCGACACCATGAACGACGGTAAAACTCAGGTTAGCTTTACCCTTCCTGTACCCTGCGGAAACGAGGCCATTGAGGCCGCAAAGCAGCTTATGAAGAAGATGGGCTTTGAGAATCCACAGGTGGTTTTCTACAAGGAGCTTACCGAAGGGTTTACCTTCTTTAACTGCTATGGTAGCAGCGTACACTCTGTTGACTTTACCTCTATTCACGTACCAAAGGTTGAGGCTACCACTTGGGATATGCACCAAACCGATGAGTACGTTAAGGAGAACATTGGACGTAAGCTAGTAGTTGTTGGCGCAAGTACCGGTACCGATGCCCACACAGTAGGTATCGATGCCATTATGAACATGAAGGGTTACGCTGGTCACTACGGTTTGGAGCGCTACGAAGGGTTCGAGGCATACAACCTAGGTAGCCAGGTACCAAATGATGAGTTCATTGCCAAGGCAATTGAGCTAAAGGCCGATGCGCTATTGGTATCGCAAACCGTTACCCAAAAGGACGTGCACATCCAGAACCTTGTTGAGCTTATTGAGATGCTTGAGGCCGAAGGTTTACGCAACAAGCTAATTGTTTGCTGCGGTGGCCCACGTATTTCGCACGAGCTAGCCAAAGAGCTTGGTTACGATGCTGGTTTTGGAATGAACACCTATGCCGACGATGTAGCCTCATTCATAGCACAGGAGTTTGTGCGTAGAAGCAAGAAGTAGTACTATTTCTGAGCAGAATATTGGAAACCCAGATAGAGCTTTTGACTCTGTCTGGGTTTTGCTTTTATGAGTTTGTTAAGTACAGGCAATAGTTTGATATTTTGATATATAGCTATTGTTGTTTAGTTTCTAATCTTGGCTAAGGGAGAGACAACTTTCTAAAAATCCCATCCCATCCCCTGTAAGTATTTGTGGTTATAACCATAAACACTTGCAAGTTTTTAATTATATTTGTGGTTATAGCCATAAATTATGATTTCGAGACCATTATATATTGAGGAAATAAAAAACTTTATCAATAAACCTCAGATAAAGATTATAACTGGAATTAGGCGTTCTGGAAAGTCCACCGTATTGAGCCTACTTAAACAAGAGTTGCTGAATATGGGAATAGAACAGCATCGAATAATTCAAATGAATTTTGAGAGTTTTTCTTATTCTGAACTATTGGATGCTCGTAGTTTTTATGTGCATATTAAAGAAAAGATACAGCAATCCCAAAGGTATTATTTGCTGTTAGATGAAATTCAGGAAGTTGAGAATTGGGAAAAGGCAGTTAACTCAATTCTAGTTGATTTTGATGTGGATATTTATCTCACCGGCTCTAACTCTCATCTTCTTTCTTCCGAATTGGCAACTTTTTTGGCTGGACGCTATGTGGAAATTCCTATCTATACAATTTCTTATAAAGAATTTTTAGATTTTAGGCAGCATTACTTTTCTAATGCAGATAAACTGAACAATCCATTTGTTCATTACCTAAGAATGGGCGGTTTCCCTGTTATTCATACGCTTAATTACGATACAGAGACCGCCTATAAAGTGGTTCGAGATATATACTCCTCTGTTATTTTGCGGGATACTGTGCAACGGTATAAAATTCGAGATGTGGAGCTACTGGAACGTGTGGTTAAATATGCCTTTGATAATATTGGTAACACGTTTTCGGGTAAAAATGTGGCAGACTATTTTAAAAGTCAGCAGCGTAAAGTGGATATAAATACTATTTATAACTATCTCAAAGCGCTAGAGGGTGCCTTTATTCTTTATCGTGTTCCCAGATATGATATTAAGGGAAAAGAGCTACTTAAAACGCAAGAAAAATTTTACCTAAGCGATATATCTCTTCTGTATGCCACAATGGGTTATAGAGATAGAATGATTTCGGGAATATTGGAAAACATTGTGTTTTTAGAATTAAAAAGACGAGGGTATCAGGTATATGTTGGAAAATTAGATAGTAGAGAAATTGATTTTATTGCCGAAAAGCAAGGAGAAAAAATTTATTTGCAGGTAGTTTATAAAATGGAAAGTAGCCAAACAGCAGAACGTGAATTCTTACCATTATTGAGTATTGACGACCAGTACCCTAAATATGTGATAAGTATGGATGATTTCTGGAAAGATTCCATGGATGGGGTAAAACATATGTATATCAGTGACTTTCTGCTTAGCGAAGGATTCTAATTGTTACTTGTTTTCGTTTATTTATTAACGTGAAACGATTTATAACTAATACCGTTAGTTGGTTATAGGATAAAAACCCCCTTACAGAGTTTTAAACTCTGTAAGGGGGTTGCTTTTATGAGGAGTTTATTTACGAAGAGAAAATCTCAAAATCAGATTCCGTTGAGTAATCTTTTGGCTATAGACAGCTAAATAGAAATTACTTTTCTTTTGTTTTTATGAATCACTCTATATAATTTCACTTTTGTAATGTAAAATATTATACAATTTAAAATTTAATAACTTATGGAATTTATAGAGAATAGCAGTGAATATGCTTGTGACATTGAGTTATTCAAAGAGTATTGGGGAAATTTGGGAAGCATTCCTTTTCTTGAATATATTGATGCTTTAAGTGAGATTAAGGAAGCGATTGAATCTAAAAAATTAAATTTTAGAAGAAGATATTCAATTGATAATTATTGGGAAGAAGCAAAAGATATCATCTTTTATGAGGATGTAAAGTTTACCCTGTCATGCTTGAATAAGTTAAAAAATGGGGAGAGAATCACTTTTGTTCAATGCCCTGATTTTCCTAATATGGTTGTAAGAGAAAAGTTATTGGTTGAATTTATACGTAAAAGTATTCATTTTTAACAATATTGTATGATAGATTGAACAACAGAAGATTAGTATAACCATATTTATTCGGAAGTGGACTTACTTACTGATTTTTCTTGCTAGTCAAATGGATTACCATTAGAAGTTTATTCAATCATTCTTCTTACCCTTTCGCATTTTTAACATTACCACCCCATTACCCCAAAATCCTTAACACTTGTTAGCGAAACCTATAGCTACTTTTTGGCAAGAACTTTTACCTTTGCTAGTCTTCAACAATTAAGGAATGGATCAGGGTAGTTTTGATATCTCGCAGCTTAAGGAGGCGTACCTACGCGATAACAACGTTTTACGGTTAGTTCAGGAGCTTGGCTCATCGGAGCCAGTTACCTTTATTAAAGGGCTTTCGGGTTCGTCAAAGGCCTTTGTTTTGGCTGCTGTTATGGAGCAAACTGCTGTGCCGCACCTAGTTGTTGCAAACGACAAGGAGGATGCAGCCTACCTTTACAGCGATTTGGCCAACATCCTAACCGATAGCCGCGTATTCTTTTTCCCTTCGTCGTATAAGCGCGCCATTCAGTATGGGCAAACCCTTCCCGATGCCGTTATTCAGCGTACCGATGTGCTTAGCCTTGTGCAAAAGCTCTCGGTTACCCCAGCCACATCGGTTGCCATTGTTACCTATCCCGAGGCGCTGGTTGAGAAAATTGTTACGGTAGGAGGGTTGGAGAAGAGCATTCTTCAGCTAACGGAAGGGGAGCGTATATCGCCCTCGTTTATTACCGATTTGCTTCTGGAGTACGGTTTTGAGCGCGTGGAGTTTGTTTACGAGCCAGGACAGTTCTCATTAAGGGGTTCCATTGTCGATATTTTCTCGTACACATCATCAAACCCCTACCGTATCGACTTTTTTGGCGACGAGGTGGAGTCTATCCGCAGTTTCGATGTGGAAACGCAGCTCTCCATAGCCAAGCACTCCGAGGTAACCATTTTGCCCAATCTGCAAACCGATACCGAGGAGCACCCACGCTGCCTTATTACTGAGGCTTTGCCTAGCAACAGCATTGTGTGGATAAAGGATCCAATGGTTGTGGCCTCCAAAATGGACGAGGTGCAGTCGGCGGCTCTTTCTGCCGAAACCATTCAGGTATCGTTATCGTCACTTGCTAGCGGCAAGGAGTTTTTATCATCAATAAAAAATAGTCCTATTGTTGAGTTTGGGCTACGCCCAGCGCTTAAGCACTCGTTGCAAATAGACTTTGAAACAGCACCTCAACCCCCGTTCAACAAGAATTTTGAGCTGCTGGCGCAGGATATTACCGATAATGCCGTAAGAGGCTACACCGTTTACATTCTGGCCGAGAACAAGAACCAGTTTGAGCGGCTACAGAATATCTTCTCGTCAATAAACCAGAGCGTTAAGTTTACTCCTGTTGCCAGCACGGTGCACGAGGGGTACATAGATCATTCGCTAAAGGCTTGCCTTTACACCGATCATCAAATTTTTGATAGGTTCCATAAGTACAGGCTAAAGCACGAGTTCTCAAAGCGCGATGCGCTTTCCATTCAGGAGCTGGTTAATCTGCAGCCCGGCGATTATGTGGTGCACATCGACCACGGAATTGGCGTGTTTAGCGGATTGGTTCGCATGGAGGTTAATGGAAAAATACAGGAGTCCGTTCGTCTGGTTTATCAGGATAACGATACCCTGCTGGTTAACATCCACAACCTACACCGCATAAGCAAGTACAGGGGTAAGGATGCCGAGGCGCCTAAGGTTTATAAGCTGGGAACGGGAGCATGGCAAAAGCTAAAGGCCACAACCAAGAAAAAGGTTAAGGATATTGCCAAGGATCTTATTGCGCTTTACGCCAAGCGTAAGGCGGAGCAGGGTTTTGCCTTTAATCACGATACTTACCTACAGGAGGAGCTGGAGGCCTCGTTCATTTTTGAGGATACGCCCGATCAGGAGAAGGCAACAAAGGCCGTAAAGGAGGATATGGAGGGGCAAATCCCCATGGATAGGCTTGTTTGCGGCGATGTGGGCTTTGGTAAAACCGAGATTGCCATTAGGGCGGCATTTAAAGCCGTTGCCGATAATAAGCAGGTTGCAATACTTGTTCCCACAACCATTTTGGCGTTACAGCATTACCGCACTTTTGGTCAGCGTTTAAAAGATTTTCCTTGCACTGTTGATTTCTTAAGCCGATTAAAGCCTGCTAAACAGCAAAAGGAAACCCTAAACCAGCTTGCCGAGGGCAAAATAGATATTGTTATTGGTACCCATGCCCTGTTAAAGGAGGGAATCAAGTTTAAAGATTTGGGACTTCTTGTTGTTGATGAGGAGCAAAAGTTTGGCGTTGCAGCAAAGGAGAAGCTAAAGAATTTAAGGGTAAATGTTGATACGCTAACCCTTACCGCAACGCCCATTCCGCGTACGCTTCAGTTCTCGCTAATGGGAGCAAGGGACCTGTCCATTATCAACACTCCGCCACCCAATAGGCATCCCATAAGCACGGAGCTGCATGTTTTTACTCCCGATATCATTAAGGAGGCCATTGATTATGAATTGAATCGTGGCGGACAGGTGTTCTTTGTTCACAATAGGGTGCAGAACATTGTTGAAATTCAGAACCTTATTAGTCGCGTATGCCCACAGGCCAAGAGCGTGGTGGCGCACGGACAAATGGATCCAGCCAAACTGGAGAAAACCATGCTTGAGTTTATTAGCGGCGATTACGACATCCTTATATCAACAACAATTATTGAGGCGGGGCTCGATATCCCCAACGCCAATACCATAATAATTAACAATGCCCACATGTTTGGGCTTAGCGATTTGCACCAGCTACGCGGAAGGGTTGGGCGTTCCAACCGCAAGGCGTTTTGCTACTTGCTATCGCCTCCGTTGGAGACGCTTACCAATGAGGCTCGTAGGCGGCTAAAGGCTATTGAGGAGTTCTCGGAACTGGGTAGCGGCTTTAGCATTGCCATGCAGGATCTCGATATTAGGGGAGCTGGCAACCTGTTGGGAGGCGAGCAGAGTGGGTTTATTGCCGATATAGGTTTTGAAACCTACCAGAAAATTCTCGACGAGGCCATTCAGGAGCTTAAGGAGACCGAGTTTAAGGATCTGTTTACCAGCCCTGATACCGATAAGCATAAGGAGTGGACCCCAGGTAATGCCGATTGCCACCTTGAAACCGACTTGGAGCTATTACTACCTGATACCTA
>DHVO01000196.1 GCA_002412705.1 Bacteroidales bacterium UBA5206
ATGGTGAGCGCCGTGAGCGCAGAAGTTTTGATGGCGAGCGTAAACCCTTTAACCGCGAAGGCGGAGAGCGCCGTGTTTTCGAACGCGAAAGATCGGGCGGATACGGTAGGGACAACAAGTTTAACCGCGAGTGGTTTCGCGACGACAATGCCGCCAGCGAAAAGAACTGGAATGGCAGCACTAAGCCTCAAGGCGCAGACAATGAGCTAAAGCTAGACCAAGATGGGCTTATTCGCCTAAACAAGTTCATTGCAAACTCTGGGCTTTGCAGCCGTAGAGAGGCCGATGAACACATAGCAAACGGATTAATAACTGTTAACGGAGAGGTTGTAGCACAGCTTGGTGCGAAGGTAAAACCCACTGATGAAATTACCTTTCGTGGGAAAAAGCTAGAAACCGAGCGTAAAATATACATCCTGCTTAACAAACCAAAGGATTACGTTACTACTGTTGACGATCCTCACGCTAAGCACACCGTAATGGAACTTGTTGAGGGAGCTTGCGAAGAGCGCGTTTACCCTGTTGGTCGCTTGGACCGCCAGAGTACTGGTCTTCTGCTCCTTACCAACGATGGTGAGCTAACTACCCGTTTAACCCACCCATCGCACAACAAGAAAAAGGTTTACCACGTTGAACTAGACAAAAAGCTTGCACAAACCGATATGAATAAGGTTTTGGAAGGTGTCGATCTAGAGGGCGAAGTTGTAAAAGCCGATGCTATAGCATATATAGATAATAGGGATCTAACCCAAATAGGCATAGAGATTCACACAGGCCAAAATCGTGTTATCCGCAGAATATTCGAGGCACTTGGATACAGAGTAGAAAAGCTAGACCGCGTTTACTATGCAGGTCTTACCAAGAAAAACCTGCCTCGCGGAAAGTTCCGCTTCCTGTCTCAGTACGAGATTAGCATGCTCAAAATGAACCGCTTTGAGTAGCAGTAGCGATTTGAAAAACGTAGGGCGTGAGACGGTAGCAATGCCGTCTCACGTTTCACGTCTAACAAAAAACAGATAACATACTATGGCTCACAAATCGGGTTTTGTCAACATTGTAGGAAATCCCAACGTTGGAAAGTCAACCTTAATGAACGCACTGGTTGGCGAAAGGCTTTCCATTATTACCAGTAAAGCCCAAACCACCCGTCACCGCATAATGGGAATTGTTAACGGCGAGGATTTTCAAATTGTGTACTCCGATACACCTGGCGTTCTAAAACCAGCCTACAAGCTGCAAGAATCGATGATGCGGTTTGTTGAATCGGCTCTCGACGATGCCGATATCATACTCTACATCACCGATACTGTTGAAACGCCAACTAAAAACCAAGAGTTTTTAGACCGGCTAAAACGGTTTAACGTACCCATAATCCTAGTAATTAACAAGGTAGATCTTACATCACAGGAAAAGCTAGAAGAGCTATTTGGTCTATGGCAGCAAATGCTACCAACCGCTTTTATTATTCCAGCATCGGCGCTACACAACTTCAATGTAGAGACTATTATTAAAGCGATTGTTGAGCACCTACCCGAGGGGCCAGAGTACTTCTCAAAAGATACCCTAACCGATAAAACGCTACGTTTCTTTGCATCGGAAATAATTAGAGAGAAAATTTTAACCTCATACCAAAAGGAAATACCCTACTCAGTTGAGATTGAAATAGAGGAGTACCTAGAGGAACCCACAATAGATAGAATTCGCGCGCTAATTTATGTGGCTCGCGACTCACAAAAATCTATTGTAATTGGCCATCAAGGGAAGATGCTCAAAAGAGTTGGCACCGAAGCAAGGAAGGATCTGGAGCAGTTTCTAGGGAAAAAGGTTTTCCTTGAGCTTTACGTAAAGGTTGATGCCAACTGGCGCGACGACGACCGTAAGCTAAAACGATTTGGCTATTCCTCATAAGCAGAGGATACCCAAAGTAGCAGTTCGAGAAGAAACAAGTAAAGAAATAAACTTAAAATGGGAAGCATAGTTGCCATTGTAGGAAGGCCAAACGTAGGGAAATCGACCCTATTTAACCGCCTTACCGGAACCAAGCAAGCCATTGTTGATGAAACAGCAGGCGTTACCCGCGATAGAATATACGGGAAATCGGATTGGAACGGCGTAGAGTTCTCCGTTATTGATACGGGAGGATACGTTGTTAACTCCGATGATATTTTTGAAGAAGAGATTCGCAAACAGGTTAACCTAGCCATAGACGAAGCAGATGTTATTCTATTACTGCTTGACGTTACCACTGGGCTAACCGATCTTGATATTGCTATGGCAAACATCCTGCGCCGCTCCAAAAAGGAGGTGCTTATTGTTGCCAACAAAACCGATACCCACGAGCGTAGCTACCAATCGGCCGAGTTCTACTCGCTTGGATTGGGCGATCCGTACTGTATTTCGGGAATAAACGGGTTGGGTACTGGCGATCTACTCGATGAGATTGTTAAGCGTATTACTCCTCTCCAAGCTAAAGAGGCAGAACTTGATATTCCCAAAATCGCCATTGTTGGAAGACCAAACGTGGGAAAATCGTCGCTTATTAACGCCCTAATTGGTGAGGAGCGAAACATTGTTACCCCCATTGCAGGTACAACCCGCGACTCAATTTTCACCCGGTACAACAAATTTAACCACGACTTCTACTTTATAGACACCGCTGGTTTACGCAAGAAAGGAAAGGTTACAGAGAACCTTGAGTTCTACTCGGTAATGCGCTCTATTAGAGCCATTGAGAGCGCAGATGTTTGCCTACTTCTCCTAGACGCAACCCAAGGTATAGAGGGACAGGACATGAACATCTTCTCCCTTATTGCCAAAAATCGGAAAGGCGTTGTTATTGTGGTTAATAAGTGGGACTTGGTTGAGAAGGAGACTCAAACAGCGGTTCAATATGAGGAGCTAATTCGCAAGAGAATAGCCCCTTTCCAAGATGTGCCCATTATATTTACCTCAACAGTATCAAAGCAGCGTATTTTTAAGGTACTTGAAACAGCACTTGAGGTATCGGAGAACAGAAGGCGTAGGGTAACAACATCAAAACTAAACGACTTTGTACAGGAAACCGTTGGAGCATTTCCTCCTCCTATGTACAAGGGTAAGATGGTTAAAATTAAGTATGCTACACAGCTGCCTACCCATGCACCATCGTTTGCATTTTTCTGTAACCTGCCCCAGTACATCCGCGATCCTTACAAACGATACATAGAGAATAAGCTACGTGAGAAATTCAACTTTTCTGGCGTACCCATTCAACTGTTCTTTAGACCGAAGTAAATATTGCTGCGTTTGCCATTGAAATAGCTCTCGCTGGCAAATCACCTTACATAGTTTTTGCCTCTTGTTTTGCCAGTTAACACTAGCATTTCAAGGGGCAAATTCTATTTTGTACAAGTTGGGTTGGAACAGTTTTATAACTATCAAGGAAGGGATAGAATTCGCAATATGTATAGATTTCAAGATAAAGGACAATTTCAAACTATCCATTCTAATGAGCATCAATACGACTCACGCTCCCGTTTCACGGGTTGCAAAGCACTCCCCTACCCTTTAAATAGCCTGGCGGCCAAGCCAAGTTTGTATATATCGAAAAGAATAAGCGATGGCCGCTTACTGCATAGGTGCCTGCGAATAATTGGGTTGAATATCATAAAAACCCAGCTAAGCGGTTTGTTGAGCCTAAAAAAGTTCATGAATCGGGAAACACGCAGCAGCCTAACGGCACGCTGAAGCTCTGGCTTCATGTCGGGTGCAATGCGTAGCAACTTAATTAGGTTCACAATACCCTGCTCCGACTTGGCAAGATACTCGTAGCATGGCTCTAACCCTATATGAATTGCCTGATTGTCTATGTGTAGCACAGGAATATTCCGGTGCTTTAGCTCCAACCCAAAAAGGGTATCCTCATGTCCATATCCCGAAATATCCTCGTTAAAGCGAATTTGGTTATACACCTCGCGCGAAATAACAAAGTTACCACTCAAAAACGACCAGTGCGGAAACATCTGTCGGCGTAAAGCAGGCTTGCTCTCGCGTACAATTCCATATTTCCACCGTAAAATGTACTCTTGGCTCATGGGTCTAATGCCATAGCCAATACCGCCACAAATAACAGGTGCTTCGCCTAAACGGGATACATAGCTCTGTAAAAAATCGGGACGACTAATCACCATGTCGCAATCCAAGAATAGGAGCCACTCGCCCGAAGCAAAATCAACCAGCCTATTGCGGATTTTTGAGCGTCCAATGTTATAATCAAGCTCCAAGTAGCTAACCTTACTGCGGCTAGCTAATAGGGCATTTCGTTTACGGAAATAGGAAAGGGAATGATCGTCAATAATAAGAATCTCAACAGGCATATCAATACTCTTGGACTGCCTTAGCAGCTCATCGGCAAGATCTACCACATCAAAATTATAGGCGGGAATAAGAATGGATAGCATGGCTTACTCCTCCTCTTCTTTGTTAGCGGACTGCAAGCCGTTTTCTAAGTCAAATCCACTCTCGGAGAGGATATCGTCCGACAGGGATTTTTTGGCCTTTGCCCCCAAATCCTTGAGCTTTTGAACCTGATTCACTAGGTTACCTCTACCCTCGGTAAGCTGCCCCATTGCCGACTCGTACGATTTGTGGGTGCGCGTTATATTCTCGCCAACGGCTTTTAGGTTCTCCACAAATCCCACAAACTTATCGTACAGCTGTCCGCCGCGTTCAGCTATCTCCATGGCATTGCGATTTTGATTCTCCCGCTGCCATAGGTCGTAAATCAGCTTAAGCGCAGCAATTAGGTTTGTTGGGCTAATAAGCAGCACCCTGCGGCTGTAGGCATAGTTCCAAAGCTCGGCATCGGCTTGCATTGCAGCAAGGAATGCAGGCTCAATGGGAACAAACATCATTACAAAGTCCAGAGACCCCACTAAATCCTGATAGTTTTTTGCGCTAAGCATTTCCACGTGATTTCGTAGCGAGCGAATATGCTCAGCAAGAGCCTTCTGCTGTTCGGTAGGATCGGTGGCTGTGGTATAGCGCTCGTAAGCAATTAGCGATACCTTAGAGTCCACAACTATCTTTCGGTTATCGGGGTAAGCCACAATAACATCGGGCTGGAACCTACGGCCCTCATCATCCTTAAATGATTCCTGAACAAAGTACTCACGGCCCTTTACCAATCCCGATTTTTCTAGGATACTCTCAAGAATCATCTCGCCCCAGTTACCCTGCTGCTTTACCTGTCCTTTTAGGGCATTGGTTAGGTTGTTGGCCTCCTCACTTATTCGCTGGTTAAGTACTACCAGTTTCTCCACCTCGCGCCCAAGGGAAAAACGCTCCTTGCTCTCCTTGTCGTAAACCTCCTCAACCTTTTTCTGGAACACGCTTATATTCTCTCCAAGCGGTTTAAGCAGGCGCTCAAGGTTAAGCTGGTTCTGCTCGGTAAATCGCTTGCTCTTATCCTCAAGAATTTGGTCGGCAAGTAGCTTAAACTCGTTCTTAAAGCTGTTACCAATATCCTCTAAATCGGTCTTTTGCTTACCAATAGCCTCCTTTAAGTACTTATTCTCCTTATCTAGTTCAACCCACTTCTCTCGTGTAACGGACAGGTCCTGCTGTAGGCGCTTGCCCTCCTCAACCGATACTACAAGTTGCTTATCGGCTTGTTCCAAGCGGGAACGCGCAATGGAAAGCTGCTCATTAACCTGCTTAATGGATTCAATACTTTGCTGATAATCAGCATATATTTTATCGCGTTCGGCAGCAGTAGCTACCGTTTGCTTATCGGCTAGTTCAAGCCTAGCCTGTGCTGCAGCCAGCTGCGACGATAGCTCTAGAATAACCCTGTCCTGCTCTGTACCCTTAGCAAAAAGTGCATTTTTCTCATTCAGTGCCCCCTTAAAGAAAAGCCAAATGGCCAAAGCACCAATTACAATTCCAACAAATAAAAACACCAATCCTAATAAAATTTGTAAACCACCCATAAACACTATTCTTAAGTTGGTAATGTAACTAAAATAAGAGAAAAAAGTTCTACAATGTCTGGTTAAACAACCAATCCATGAGTTTGAAAAAATGTAAAACCAATAATTCCACCACAAATAAGAATGCTAAATTAGCAAATTGTTGTGCTTGGCTTTAGAATTAGCCCACAAAGTTTTAAACCGATAAACTATTTATTACTCACAGCTGTGGCTTAATGTAATCTTTAACAAAAGATTTTGGCTAATTATCGGGGTGCAAATAGATACATTATCATAATGCTATATCAAACGCCCATAATTTGAGTAGCAATAAAAACCAATTTCATCAAACAAATGAACAACTTTAGTGTTCTGTTTAGGGTTGCAGAGATTGTTTATAATTAGCTACTAAAGGAAACAGGGTATAATTAATTAATAATAAAGAAATGCATATTGCTAAGGACACAAAAATGGGTGATGTTGTTCACCATAACCATTCTGTACTAACGGTAATGCTTCGCTTTAACATTAAGCTGGGATTTGGAGACAAAACCGTTGATGAGGTTTGTAGCGAGTACAACATCAATACATCTTTCTTTTTAGAAATAATTAACGCCTTTCTTGATCCAAACTACTTCCCTAGCAAGCATCTTAGAACGTTCTCTGTAAACCTTATAATTGATTATCTTCTTAAAACGCACTACTTCTATTTAACACACAAAATACCTGCAATAGAATGCATGATAGAACAGCTGATTAAGGAGAACCAAGGGGAGTCGGATTTAAGGCTAATCCGTAAGTTCTTTAAGGAGTACAAGGATGAGTTTATTAACCATTTAAAAAGAGAAGACGAGGCAGTTTTCCCTTATGCTCTAAGGGTAGAAACCGCGGCTATTAATGGTTTAAATGATACGACTCTGGTTAAGCAAATGACCAAGTACAGCATGAACGATTACCTTAACGAGCACGATAACATTGAGGAGAAACTGTTCGATCTAAAGAATATTCTTATTAAATACATTCCACCCATAAGCAATCAAGCTCTTTGTATTCACATTATAGAAGAGCTTTTTAGCCTTGAAAAGGATTTACACGATCACTCCAGAATAGAGGAGAAAGTACTTGGCCCCAAGGTAATGGAAATGGAAAAGCAGCTATTAGCCCACACCTAACCTTAACGCATGGAAAAATGGATAAAGTAGCATACATAATTGTAGAGCCAGTTCCAATAGTAAGGTGGGCGCTTTCACGAATAGTAGAAGAGCAGCCAAACTCCACTGTTGACAAGGAGTTTGACAGTATGCATCGGTTAGTTGACCACTTGCAAAAGCACAGCACCGATGTTACCATTGTTGGGCAAAGCATTCTGCTTGGCCTTAGTGCCGAGCATTTAAAACTCATTAAAAGCAAAAGTAAACTTATAGTTGCACTTGCTGAGAACGAGGCCCAAACCCCTAATCCGCTCTTTTTTGAAACCATACATCAGCACGATAGCCTGCAGAATATACAAAAAGCCATTCGTAAAGCCACATGCGAAATGGCAAAGCATAAGGACAACAAGCCTAATGGTAGCGCCCTAAGCGACAGGGAAATTGATATTTTAAAGGATATTGCACTTGGACTATCGGCAAAGGAGATTGCTGCTAAAAATTTTATTAGTCCACACACAGTCATAACCCACCGAAAAAACATTACCAAAAAATTGGGTATAAAAACCACCTCGGGGTTAACCATATACGCCGTGCTAAATAAGCACATACGCATAGAAGAGGTTGAATAAGCCAACTCCTCCATGCCGTTTACCTAAGCAAATGCAATCCCCATAAAAAAACAGGAATAAGCATCCACGGCTAAAGCATTATTTTCTACCTTTACCTATACCGAATCTTTTTTTGATTTAGGCACTAATTTTGATTAAAATTAGCCCTACATTCAATTGTTCAAATCAGGTAATAATGCTTAACCCGACGATTGCTTTAATGAAAAAAATTTACTCATTCAAAACCATTGCAACGCTACTCCTCATAAGCCTCTCAGCCTCAATGTTTGCTCAAACAGGTAAAGCTGATTTTGAAAAGGTGTTTGAGAAAGAAACTGGAGATAAAGAGAACGTTGCGCGTAAGAATTTTAAAAACGTTAAACGGTTTAGCTACTACCCCGATACATTGCCCTCATGGTTTTTCGCCCCTCCACAAGGACTCAAATCAGAAATGTTTGCTGTTGGCATATCCGATCCCGATCAGGATTCCACCACGGCCATGAAGCAGGCTTTTCATAGAGCAAAAGCATTGGCCATTCTTTTTGGCAAATCAAAGATGCAGTACTTTAGGGATGTTTACACCTCGGAGCAACAAGCAGGTAAGTACACCGATTATAGGCAACGCTTTGATACTTACTTTAAAGTGTCATCAATGGCCGTTGTAAACGACGATTGTTTTACCCTAATCAACTCCCACTTTACAAGGTACAACGAGGCAGTTGTACTTGTTAAGTACACTCCAGCCCAAAGAGGGAGTAAGCAGGTTGTAGTGCAGGGCAACGCGCTGTTTATTGAAGCGCAAGTAGAGGATGCCTTTGAGGTGCAAGCCGAGTACGAGATACAAACAGCTATAAACGATATTGGCGGAAAACCAGAAACTACATTCTTCCTATTCCGCCAAAAAGGGAATAAAACCTATTCCGAATCCCGATTCCTAAATGCTTACCTTCAATTTCCTGTTTTTGTTTACAAGTACGTTTCGCCAAACTACCCATCGGGTAGCCTTCCTTTAATTTGCTACAGCGGGTTATGGAGCCGCTACTCAAGCGAGCTTATGCAAAGCCTAATACTTACAACCGAAACCAATAGGAAAACGGTTAAAAACTTAGGACAGCAGTATAATCCAGAAAATGCAAACCTATCCAGAGAGGTTGCTCAGGCCATATCAACTATTTACATTAATGGCATTGAATTTGAAAATGACTCGCTACGAGTTAACTTTACGTTCGACAACCTTAACCTAAGTTCCGAAAAACCCTAAACAAGACACAATAAATAAAACCCAAAGCTATGAATACGGGACGCAAATCAATCCTCTTAGCCCTTGCAATGCTAGTGCTAAGTATGTTCCCAGCCAAAGCGCAGGAAATTATCGATCTAAAAAGCCGCCAGCTAGGAGATAAAATCAACCTTGAATACTCTATAATTGGCGAAAAGCTAGGTCAGGTGTTTACAGTATCCCCATTCTACTCAACAAACGGCGGAAAAACCTTTTTGCCAATGAAGAGTGTAACCGGAAACGTTGGCCAACGAGTAATGGGTGGTAAAAACCAAATAGTTATTTGGGATGTTCTAAAGGATGCAAAAGAGCTTAATGGTGATATAGTGTTTAAGCTGATTGCCGAGAGCAAAACCACAGAGGTAACCCAAGAGTCGTTCAGTAAGGTAAACTTCAAAATAGAAAGCCTCCACAAAAAAGGCGAAAACCAGCTTGAACTGGTGCTAAACATCACCAACAATGGGCCAACCCGCGACTTAAAGCTTATTAATGGACTTATTACCATAACCGACTTTAGAAAGCAAAAGTACGATGCGCAGCGCGGTAACCTTGGTGGTGTTGCAGGCAATGAGCGCTACTCCACACCTCAGCGCAAAATTAAAACTGGCGAGAGCGTAAAGGCCAACTTCACATTTGATAGAATACCATCGGATCTTAACCGTATAATGCGCCTTGATATTGGTGCAGAGCTACTAACCATAGACATTGGACTAGACCTTGAAATTGGAAACCTTCAGTTTAGAGATTTGCCTGTAACTGCAGCCAAAACTAACGAGATGAAGGCCGAGGTATCCAAAAAAGTACAAGCACTAACACAACCTGTATTCTATGCCGTTAAAAAGGAGGAGGTAATAAAGCAAGTTGCTGATGTTACCCCACCAACCTTTACCGTTACGGCTCCAGAAAATGTTGTACTTATTGGAAGCGAAGCAACTAGAGGAAGACCCTACGCGCAATCAACAATCCTTGCCGACGATAAGCGTAAGCGCTCTGTTAAGGGCGGAGAGCTGGACTTGGTTGTAACCAATAGCCAGCTTACCGTTAAGGGACTAGCCAAAGACGAAAGCGGCATTTTTGAGGTAAAAGTTAATGGTAAAAACGCATCGGTTAGCACAGATGGCAACTTTGAGTCAACTCTGGCTCTTGCCGCTGGAAAAAACGATGTTGTTATTCGCGTTATCGACAACCAAAAGAATAGCGTAGAGAAGAAGTTCATTGTTGTTTACGAGGTAAAAGGAAAACCCATTAGCAGTGAGACCGAGGAACTTGACCTTATTTTTGATGAGGACAAGCGTATGCCCCAGTACTACGCTGTTATTGTTGGTGTAAACGACTACCCCGATACCCAAATTGCCGAGTTAAGCAACCCTATTAGCGATGCGCAAAAGCTTTACAATGTGCTAACCACACGCTATACTTTTGATCCCGCTAATGTGGTGTTCATTAAAAACGCCTCGCGCGGACAACTAATTGATGAGCTGGACAGGCTAACCCGCAGAGTATCGAAAAATGACAACCTGCTTATTTTCTTTGCAGGTCATGGCTACTGGGATAAGGAGACTGAACTTGGTTACTGGCTTCCAAGCGATGCTAAAGCAAGCAGTACTGCTAACTGGATGGCTAACAGCCAAATTCGCGACTACATTAGAGCCATAAAATCTAAACATACCCTTCTAATTGCTGATGCCTGCTTTAGTGGAGGAATTTTTAAAACCCTAAAAGCCTTTGAAGAGGGATCTGCACCACTAAATAAAGCGTACGATAAGCCTAGCCGTAAAGCAATGACTAGCGGTTCACTAACCGAAGTTCCAGACCAAAGCATATTCCTTGAGCAGCTGGTTAAACGCTTATCAGAGAACACCCAGAATTACATCTCGGCAGAGGAAGTATTTAGTAGTATTAGAAACATTGTTATGAACAGCAGCCCCACAACTCCACTTTACGGAGATATAAAGGATACTGGAGATGAGGGTGGTGACTTCCTTTTTGTTAAAAAGTAGATAAAAAGCACAACATAGACTCTAAACCACCGTAAAACGAGAAAACGCAAATTACTATGAAAAAATTGCTTACCTCCTTCCTAATCCTAGCTGCAAGCATTTGCCTTTCAAATCTAAATGCTAATGCACAGGATGATGCAAAGCTTAAAAAGCTTCAGGATAAAGTTGATGCCGCACAGCTAAAAGTTGATCTTGCCGACGCTAAGGTTTATTCGGCAGACAGCCTAATACAAGCGGGTCAGGTAATGATTGACGAAGCAAGTGCTGAGCTAAAATCGCTATCGGCCGAACAAAAAGAGATTGAGAAAGCATACTTTAACGAGAGGAAACCTCTTGATAAACAAATGCGTTCCAACGATAAAGAGGCTGTAAATGAAGCCAAGACCGAAGTAAAGAAATTGGAGGCTCAGTATAAATTAGATACAAAAGCCTGGAACGATAAATATAAAGTAGCAGTTAAAAAGTACTCTACTGGCGAGAAGATGGTAGAAAAAGGAAAAACTGCACTTAAAAAAGCAAAAACAACAAAAAAAGAGGCCGAAAAAGCCCTTAAAGATGCCGAGAAAGCCCTTGAGAAAGGCGCTTAGTAATAGTTTACTTGAGGTTAGAGGCTGTTGCACGTAAAGTGGGCAGCCTCTCTTTTTTATTGTTTTGCACCAGCCAAATGTGATGTTGGCCGTGTTTCGTATTTCGTGCTTGGTGATTTATACCCAGACTAAAAATCAGAAACCATTAATCTCATCTTGGGGCAGTTTTCAAGTTTCTGAATCTCATATTTTGAACTTTAAACCTTGAACACCAACCTTCACCCATAAATTCTAACCTTTCCACACAAGCACATCCGAATTAGCTAAACTATTGCTATTTTGGGCAATCATAAAGAGTAATATTTCAGTTTAAGCGGCGCAAACTGTTATGTCCGAAACGGGAATGCCGTAAGTGAAATAATATCGGACACCATAAATCCTATTTTAATGGAAAAGAAGAAAAGTGGAATAAAATCATTCTCCAAGAATTTCTGGACAGTGATAGTAATGGAGTTTTTTGAGCGAGGGTCTTACTACGGCGTTATGTCTATCCTATCGGTTTACCTAGTATTAGACATATCGCAAGGAGGACTTGGTTTTTCGAAAGAGAGCGTCGGAGTGATTAAAAGCGTAATCACGCCGCTACTCTACTTCCTTCCCATTCTTTCGGGTGCCATTGCCGACCAGTTTGGATATAAGAAAACCCTCACCTTTGCCTTTGTGGTAATGAGCTTAGGCTATTTTCTAACCAGCATTAGCACGGAGTACCTTCATGTATTCCTTAGCCTTATGCTAATGGTTACTGGCGCAGGTTTCTTTAAGCCAATAATTTCGGGTACAATAGCCCGCACTACCGACGAAAGCAACTCTTCGCTTGGTTTTGGAATCTTTTACTGGACCATTAATCTAGGTGCATTTCTTGTACCCCTTATACTTATCCCCTACTTAAAGGGAATAGGCTGGAACTATATTTTCCTTATGGCTGCTGTTGGTACTGGCTGGTTAATACTACTAAACCTATTTGTTTACCAGGAGCCAGAAAGGCCTCAGACGCAAAAGTCTATTTTTGAGGTGTTCAAGGGGATTGCTTTAGTTATTAAGGATTTCCGATTTATTATTATGATTGCCATTTACTCCTGCTTCTGGATTCTATACTTCCAGATGTTCGATACGGTTTTATGGTACCTAACCGAATACATGGACATGGCTCCAGTAAACAGCGCAGTAAATTCTGTTCTTGCACTGTTCACTGAGAATCCTTCGTGGAAGTTTGAGGCGGAACACGTAACTGTTATAAATGCAGGAACAATTATTCTTTTACAGCTTATTATATCAAGCATTGTAAAGAATACCAAAGCATTACCCACAATGATATTTGGTATAGCACTAGGTACTATTGGTATGGGAATTCTGGCCATATCAACACACGCTTGGGTTTTTATGGCAGGTATCATGATTTTTTCTATTGGCGAGATGACCGCTCACCCCAAGTTCATATCGTACGTTGGGCTAATTGCTCCTCCCGATAAAAAAGCGCTTTACCTTGGCTATAGCTTTCTTTACGGTGTAATAGGCAGCGGTATTGGAGGCGTTCTTGGTGCATACACCTATGTTAAGTTTGTAACCGAAATGGGCCGTCCTGGGCTTCTTTGGTTCATGTTTAGCATGATTGGTGTTGCCACCATTATTGGGCTACTGCTATTTAATAAGTACTTAGCACCCAAAAAGGATGTTTAAGACCCTTGTATAAAATAACAAAAGCCGCTATATAAGCGGCTTTTGTTATTTTTATTGCAACAAAAAGTATCTAGTAACAAAGCACAAATCCGCTCTTTAAGGGCTGCTTTCCGTACTTTGCAAAGAATTGTGCCGACACTTCAAAAGATGTACAATGCGAGGGTACAACCTCTTGCACTCCCAGGGTTTCTAAATGCTCTATGGTTTGGTAGTACTGCTCATCCAGCTTATCGAGATGAAAACCACCAACTACCGCTCTTACTCGGTTATCGCCTGTAACCTTAATAGCATAATCAACAATATTGCAAATACCCGAATGGGAACATCCCGATACCACAACGATACCCTTAGGCGTTTTTATGGCTATAGCAGAGTCATCAGAAATGAAATCGGGGGACATATCGGTAAAGGCAAAGTCCGTGGTTTGGCTCTCAAAGCTATTTAGCCTTGGTATCTCTCCAAGAAAAACCATTTGCTCCGAAAGCCACACTGGCTCAGCACTTAGGTGCATGTTAAACTTTTCGGCAGCTTCGGAACGGGTAATGGGAATGCCCACTGGGTTGCCGCTACGCTTGCTTATGCGGGACACAAAAATATTTGGATGTGCTACTAACGTTAACCCCGAGGATAAATGCACCAACCCGTTACCATGATCCCAATGCCCGTGGCTAAGCACAACATAGTTGGATTTGGCAGTATCAATACCTAATTTCTTAGCGTTTTGCAGAAATAGGTCGGAACTACCGGTGTCTAGTAGAACGTCGGTATCGGCACTAATAAAGTACGATAACCCATGCTCTGCCTTGAAGCTACGCCCAGCAATATTATCAACAAGCACACTAATTTTAACTGTCATATTCGTCTCCTTTATAAACGGGTAATTCAATGGTAAATGTGGTTTTGCGCACTTCCGATTGAAATGATATTCTACCACCTACTCCCTCAATAATTCCTTTTGATATAGCTAAACCCAACCCTGTTCCCGACGATTTTGTGGTAAAATTGGGACTAAATATCTTAGGCTGTAGCTCAACGGGTATTCCGCTTCCATTATCGGTAATACGAATAATAACCACGTTGGCATCACTTTCGGTGTCTATTTTTATTACACCCTCCTGCCCCAATGGAATAGATTGCACCGCATTCTTAAGCAAATTAATAAACACACGAGATAGCTGCTCCCTATCGGCTTTAACCTTGAGAACCTGATTGGGCTGTCGGGTTACCTGTATGGAGATATTCTGATACGCTGTAAAGATGTGCGCAGCCTCGTCGAGCAGCTTATCTACCTCCACAACATCAAACTTAAGGGCAGGCATTTTTGCAAAGTTAGAAAACTCTGTAGCAATGGTTGCCAACGTGTTTATTTGCTCAATAAGTGAGGCAGCAAACTTATCAAAGTGCTTATCCCAATCGGGATCTCCTTGTCGGCGGCGCATTGTAAGGTGCTGCAGGCTCAGCTTAATTGGCGTTAGCGGGTTCTTAATCTCGTGGGCAACTTGTCTGGCCATTTCGCGCCATGCGCTCTCGCGCTGACTCCGAGCTAGCTCCTCGGCGCTTCGAGCCAAAGCCTCAACCATGCGGTTATACTCCCTTACAAGGCGGCCAACCTCATCGTCGTACTCGTAAAATAGCGGCTCGTTATGCCCCGATATGTCAACCCGTCTAAGCTTATCACGAATTAGCTCCAAAGGCCTTGATATTTGGTTTGCAACAAATATTGCCACCGATAAAGCAATGAGAATAAGCAGTGCGTATATGTTAACAAGAACTACAACAATGGAGTATATCTCCCGCTTAAACTCATCCTGCTTGGTAAAATAGGGTAAGTTAACGTATGCAATGGTTTGGTTTGTGGCATCAATTAGAGGTACGTAAGCCGAGAGGTACGATAGCATGCCAATACGCTCCTTGTTTAGTAACCGCTGGCTCTGTTGGGTTTTCATTTGGTAAAAGGCAACAGGATCCATGCGCCTACCCAATAGCTGGCGCTCAAATATCTCTGGACGCGACGAGGCTATAAGCACACCAGTAGTATCGTACAGGTTAATATCGGCATAAAACACATTGCTAAGGCGTATTAGCCTAAAGGTTATATACTCGGACATGGAGGGATGTATCATGTCGGCATCAACCAAATCGTGATCAATCTCTACCATTAACGAGAGTAGCTTCTCGTTTAGCGACTCATAGTTCTTTTTTTCGAAATTCTTAACGCTATACACTATGGTTACTGCCCCAACCATTATTAGCGAAAGGAGCACAATAATAACTACCACACGCTTTATTTTTCCCCTAAATCCGGTCATGCGTATGGTTAGCTCCAACGGAAAACCAGCAATTAGCAGCTGAACCACCAGAACAAAAAAGAAGAGGAGCAAAACGTATGCGAAGGAAGCGGTAATGTTAAAAAGATTAACCTTTGGCTTGCTAAGCACAATAACATTATCGGCATTGGGGCGATACACCACGTGCCCCATATCGTTACTCTTTATATAGCTAAAGGAGGTGGAAGTATCGGTAGTAAAGTTTTCCTCTAAGGGGTAGGAAAAGCTACCAGTTTGAGCAATCAACCTGCCCTGATGGTACTTTGCAGTAGAATAGTTGCTCATTTGGCTTTTTGATGCCAACTTCCCCTCAAGTAGAAGCTCGGGATAACCCAAAAACTCGGAGTTAAGCTTTGAGTCCATCTCTATGTAGAGATTAGCCTTTGTAGATTGGTCTAGATAAAAAGTGAATATACCAAGGTAGCTTATTCTACCCGTTTGGTTGCTCAAGTAATAAAAGTTGGTGCCCCGTATCTGCGTCCCTCTCTCATTGGCCAAATTGGCAAAGAACCCCTCACAACCCACCTTGTATCCTGTGTTGTCTAGTATTAGTTCCGAACCTGAAAAACAAACTGTAGCCTGAAAATCAAATTTCTTTAAGTACCCAGAAAAGTACTCCTCGTTAATATGCGCATACAAATCGAACTCACTCTCTGCAATATTTGATATTAACCGAATTATTGTAGAGTCTTTGGCAACATTTTGCGACACATCCCTTAATAGCATCTCTGCAACGGGATCGCGCTCTGCGCTTAGGTTAAGCGCAATTACTTTGCGCACCTCAACATCCTTTTGCAAAGCATAGTCGGACACTAAAAAAACCGAAAGAACTGATATTATACCCGCAAAAAGCACAATGTGCGACGATCTGTAAGTCCATCCTTTTTTGGAAAACCATGCAAGAACAAAAGGCATTATAAGTAACAGGGCTATTCCGTATATCGATATAGAAAAATCAATAAGATAAAAAAGAAGCAAAGCCGCAACGATACCCAATAGCGAGTAGCTCACTCTTCCCCACATGCCCTTACCGCACCCACAGAAACTTAACCAAAGATGATTTATAAGAAAAGCC
Organism: Bacteroidales bacterium UBA5206; assembly: GCA_002412705.1. GTDB lineage: Bacteria > Bacteroidota > Bacteroidia > Bacteroidales > Tenuifilaceae > UBA5206. The sequence continues at coordinate 16,653 of DHVO01000196.1, forward strand.
GAGCCAAAAAGCAAGCCAATGGCAATGTAGCCAATTAGAGTGTAAACCGACAAGTCGAATATACGGTAAGCTTCAAAAGTTACAGTAGAATGTAGAATAAGGGATTGGAACAGGTTATCGGTAACAAGTAACAGAAAAGCGCTAGTAACCGATAGCGCAATAATAACAAGAGATCTTATTCGTCTTAACGGAATCACCCGCTTAAAACACCTATAGGCTAGGGCAACAATTGCGAACAAAATTATGGCATTTAGCACCAAATCGCCCAGCGAAGGGAAAAGCCACGAAAGCGCAAAAACCTCTGGCCCAAATAGGCTCGATCCCGTGTTGTTTGGCCAACCAAGGCTTAGGTTTGCAAAGCGCAACAGCAGCACTAGTGGCGTAATAGCCCAAAACATCCTAAATCTGTAACGACCTGCTAGCCTAGAAAAGGGTAGAGAGAACAAAAAGGCCAACAGCATAAAAAAAGAACTCCACTGCGCTACTAATGCTAATGTATTCCAACTAAATACCGAAAACTTAGGAGATAAAGGAACTAAATAGAAAAGTATCTTGCCACTAACACTAATAGGAATGGCATCTGTTTCCGCATCTACCGACAAGTTGTAACCATTTGCTGAGCCAAGCCCCGCCACAAAATCACTCTTCAAAAATCGATTCTCGTACGGATAATCGGTTCTAACCCGTATTAGCGAAACCACCTTACTACTTTCCTTACTCACCGAAGACCAGACATACCATGAATTCTGAACCTTAACCAGTGTATCGGACTCATTTTCAAGTAACTCAATGGGTATATCGATGCTTTGCGACCAAAAAACGAGCTGCATGTCGGAATACAAAAAATGGGCTATCCCCTTTTCTCTTGCACCAGCACCCCATTGGCCTTGGTTCACACTAAACAGAATATCATCGCCATGTAGAGCAAACTGCTTTATTAAAAAATTGGCATCGTCCCTTGCCTCGGCAAGCAAGCGCTCAATGTTAGCCGCCAGTACTTGAGCATCCTTTACCGACGAACTTTTTTCAGATACACGTCCTTCCGAAAAAACAGAAAACGCATAAAAAAACACGGCAAATAGCAGAAATACGAGTGGAATATGGTATCGGTTAAGCTTCATGTATAGGTAATTTTGGGTACGTCAGCCGTAACAAAAAGTGAGCCTTAACTTGAGCCCAGAACAACAAAAGGGCTAATAACCCCTATTTTATTACTGGTGATGATATGGTTCTCCCCTTATTATGGTAAATGCACGGTAAAGCTGCTCTGCAAAAACAACCCGAACCAGCTGATGCGAATACGTTAGCTTAGAAAGCGATAGCTTACCCGATGCAACAGCCCTTACCCTTTGGCTAAAGCCATATGGACCACCAATAATGAAAGTCAAATCGCGTTGCCCCATCACCAAGCGCTTCTCAATAAAATTGGCAAAGCCAACAGAGGTATATTCGGCTCCATTCTCATCAAGCAGTATTACCTCTTGATTACCCGCCAGTGCAGCTAGAATAGCATCGGCTTCCTTCTCCATCTGCACCTCGTTAGGCATGTTTTTAGTATTCTTTACATCGGGTAAAACCTTTATTTCGAAAGGAATATAGCGCTTAATTCGTTTCACATACTCGTCAATTCCTTCTTCAACAAACTTTTTATCGGTTTTACCTACAACCAAAAGGGTAACTTTCATCGTATAACTTGAGTAAAATTTATTTTAGCAACAGTAGCCCATAAATTAAGTGGGAATAAGCAAACAAGCAATCTTATCAATTGCTAAGTTGCTTTAAAATTAGGTATTTTCCCATTAGTGGGCTAAATTTACTAAGTTTGCATATTACATATAACTTTTGGCAGGGACTTTGATGCCCCTGTTGCTCACGATATAAGGAGATTACATTGTGTAACATCCATTGAAATGGCAATAGCATACAAGCACTTAGCTAAGCAGTAGATGTTTCATTGTACCTCAAAAACAAAAAAATAGACAGATGAATAAGTTTTTGTTTGTTCTGGCAACAACACTCGTGTTAAGCACAGTTTCGCTAGTTTTTGCAATTAGCGGGGGCAACCAGCAACAAGACGTTATAGGAAAAATTTCGGATGTATTTAAAGGTGGAAATGCACAGGAACTCTCAGCTTACTTTAATAAAACCATTGAGATTGAGATTGATGGCGAGGAAAACTTCTACTCAAAAGCACAGGCCGAACTGCTAATGAAAGATTTTTTCAATAAGAATAAGCCTACCAAATTTCAGGTTAACCACAAGGGGGCTAAGGATTCCAATGGCTTTGCCATAGGCACTCTAACCACCGACTCAAAAATTTTTAGGGTATCGATATTCCTAAAAGCCGATGGGAACACCTCTCTTATACACCAACTTAGGATTGAAACCCTAAGCGAGTAACTGCAAACACAAGCCTTACATACGTATTTAGCAATGGACTTACAACTGGTTACCAAACTAATTGACCTAGCAATTCTAGAAGACATAGGCGATGGAGACCATTCATCGCTTTCTTGTATTCCGCAACAAGCACAAGGCAAAGTACAGCTTATGCTTAAGCAGGAGGGCATTATTGCTGGTGTTGAGATAAGCAAGATTATTTTTAACCGTATCGATCCCGAAATATCAGTAAGTATTCTAATTCCAGATGGCACACATGTAAAACCAAAGGATATTGTTTTTACTGCCACAGGACGAGTACACAGCCTGCTTCAAGCAGAACGCATTGTGCTAAACACCATGCAGCGCATGAGCGGCATTGCTACCCAAACCGATGTTTATGTTAAGCGCATTGAGGGGACTAAGGCAAAAATTCTGGATACGCGCAAAACCAATCCAGGTATGCGTATTTTCGATAAAATGGCGGTAAAGATTGGAGGTGGAGAGAACCACCGAATGGGACTTTTCGACCTAATAATGCTTAAGGATAACCACATAGACTTTGCAGGTGGCATTGAAAATGCCGTTAAGAATGCGCAGCAGTACTTACAGCAAAAAGGGAAGAACCTTGGCATTGAGGTGGAAACAAGATCGCTTAGCGATATAGAAAAGGTTTTGGCTGTGGGTGGCGTGCAGCGTATAATGTTCGATAACTTTACGCCAGAGCTTACCCACCAAGCGGTTAAACTGGTTAACGGGAAGGTTGAAACCGAGTCGTCGGGGGGCATTACCCTTGATACTATTAGAGCTTACGCCGAAACGGGTGTCGATTACATATCGGTTGGTGCATTAACCCATCAGGTTAAAAGCCTCGACATGAACCTAAAAAAGGTGTAACACAGCTAGAATAATCACTAACGCTACATGCAAAAAAACGGGAACGTTACTCTTGCCAAAAGACTAAAGCGCAGGCTTGTTATAAATACCAAGCTTATAATAAGGCTGCTGCAACGCATTACGTTTCCAGGATTCGATGGTGTACCCATTTATACCGTTATACACTTCTTTTTTAAAGGAATAGTTAATGGAGCCCTTACCACAAGGGCTTCGGCTGTTGCCTTTAACTTCTTTGTGGCAGTTGTGCCAACGCTTATCTTTCTATTCACGTTAATACCATACATTCCAGTTAAGGACTTTCAGGTACAGCTGCTTATTTTGATAAAAACCATAATGCCCGATTATGCGTTCCAAACCGTTGAGTCCACCCTTACGGAAGTACTTACGCGTAAGAGTAGCGGGTTACTCTCCTTTGGCTTTCTAGCAGCATTGTTCTTTAGCCACAACGGCATTAGCTCTCTAATTGATGCCTTTAATGCAACCTACCACACCATTGAAACCCGAAAATTTATTGCACAGCATGCAATTGCATTTCTACTCACAATAATACTCCCCCTACTTGTGGCCATTGGGGTATCCATTATGTTTTTTGGCGATATGGCACTTCAAAAAATGGTGGCTTTGGGCTGGATAGAACAAGACATAACCTACTACCTTATCCTTTTTGCCCGATGGATTCTTATTGTGCTACTATTCTTTTTCTGCATATCGTTCCTATACTACCTAGCACCGGCACAGCGTAAGCGTTTTCGCTTTTTCTCCGCAGGATCAACCCTTGCCACCCTACTCATTGTAATAACCTCACTGGGCTTTTCCTACTATGTAAATAACTTTGCTCAGTACAACAAGTTTTATGGGTCGCTGGGCGGTTTAATAGCCTTTGTTCTATGGATCTACTTTAACGCCTTTGGGCTAATTCTGGGATTCGATCTTAATGCAAGTATCAGTTCGGCAAGTCAAACCCACGTTAAGCACCTTCATTCGTCCATTGCAGAAACAAATGCACATACACATTTGGAGCCTAAAGCATAGCAAATAACGCTACAACCACTTAATAATAGGCTGTTATACTACAAACAATATTGGTTGTTTGCTGTTTATTTTAGTAATGGTAAACATATGTTTTTTAAGCAAACATCCAATTGCATAGGTAACACATGAGAACAAAGGATATATCGGCTATTCGAAAGGAATACCTGATAACACAGCTAAATGAGGACGATGTGCAAAGCGATCCTCTAAAGCAGTTTGAACAGTGGCTTAATGAGGCCGTTGAGTCTAATGTAAATGAGCCCACGGCCATGACACTTGCCACAAGTACGTTTGAAGGAAAACCATCGGCAAGGGTTGTACTACTAAAAGGTGTTAGCCCCGAGGGCTTTTCGTTTTTTACTAACTACGACAGCAAAAAGGGTAAGCAGATACTACAAAACCCTTACGGCGCACTAGTGTTTTTTTGGCCAGAACTGGAACGACAGGTACGCATAGAGGGGAAAGTGGCTAAGCTAACCGATAAGCAAAGCGATGAGTACTTTAAAACCCGTCCCGAGGGAAGCAAGATTGGCGCATGGGCATCGCCCCAAAGTCAGGTTATACCCAACCGAAAATACCTGGAGAATTTAAAATCCGATTTCCACGAAGAGTTCTCTAAGCGTACCATAAAACGCCCACCCAACTGGGGAGGTTACGTTTTAGCACCAACATGCATTGAGTTTTGGCAGGGCCGCGCCGATAGGCTCCACGACCGCATTCAGTACACCCTAACAAA
>DHVO01000190.1:0-8002 GCA_002412705.1 Bacteroidales bacterium UBA5206
AGGTATTGATGCCAAGGTTGTTGCTGCAGCATATCCCAGTTTTGCTCAGGAGATAATGGTGCCAGAGTCGGTTGATAGATTCTTTGTTAAGGTTTCCATAAAAGATGAGGAGCGCTTACTCTCTGTAATCACCACATCAGAGGAAGCCCCTGGCATACATTCTTATGTTGATAATGGTATAGTTGTTCCTTCAACGTCGGTGGAAAAACCATTAAGCGTTGAGGTTGCTGCAACATTAAACCTTTCAGCCGAAGGCAAGCTAAACGGCAATGCATCTGTTCTGGTTGTGGGTAATGGTAAGGTAGAGGCTCCATTCTCAGGATTAGCTAAAGCCAACTATACGTTCACTTTACAACAAAACGGTTTAGATACATCAAGCTTTAGCTGCACAATTAAGGATGTAGAGCCCCAGCTTGTTTCTGGCTATTACCGCATAGCGCTACCCGAAGCGTCTGTTGGAATAAAGTCCCTTGGATTTAGAGAGCTACCAACGCTACGCAAAGCGCCTGTATGGTTGAATGGTACTATTGATGAGAGCTATACTTATACAATAACCTTACCTCAGGGCTTCAGGTTGGTTTCCAACTCAAACATCGAAGTAAAAAATGAGATTGGTGAGGTAGCCATTCAGCAATCAGCAACCGATAATGTGGTAATGGTAAAGCGCAGCCTTAAACTATTGAAGGGTGATATTACTGCAGAAGAGTATCCTATGTTTCGCGATATCTACATCGCCTGGATGGATGTTAACGCTTCATTTATTGTTGTGGCCAAGGAATAGGTTGCAGCTATAGTATAAAAAATGGGCGGTCAAGATAGTTGGCCGCCCATTTTTGTAAATAATTGTAACGCTATACACATGTTTCATACGTGCTCTCAATAACAAAGCCCAGCTTTTTGCAATCATCCCAAAACGAAGGGTAAACTTTGCTTACAACGCTTGGGTTTTCAACACGAACGCTGTCAAGCACAATGCTGTATGGCGCAAATGCAAGAGCTATGCGATGATCGTCGAATGTAGGAATGCAGAATGTTTGCTCCTTTGGCATGGTGAGCTCTCCATTGGAACATAGAATCTCAACCTCTCCATCCAGTTCAACACTTGCACCTACACCAAGTTTTTTCAAAACCTTAAGTAGCGACTCTACCCTATCGTTAACCTTTAAACGAAGGCTGTTTACCCCTTTAATTTTAAATGGGATTTTTAGCATAGCGCAGGTTGCGGCAAAAGTAGGGATAAGGTCAGGGTTATTACTTAGGTCGTGGTCAAATTGGCTAATCTTTCTTTTAGTCTTAGAAAGGGTAAGGCCATTGGCTGTAAACCGCGATTTAACACCAAGTTCTTCAAACAGCTCCTTTACCACAGCATCACTTTGTATACTTTCCTCAGAAAGACCATTAAGCGTTATGTTTGCTTTTTCGGCAAGCGCAACCATTTCATACCAGTACGAGGCGCAGCTCCAATCGGCTTCAATGGCAATTTCAGAACCATCTTTGTACTCGTGCTGTATCAACGACTCATCGTTTTCCCAGGCAGCATTAACCCCCATGTACTTTAACCACCTTAAAGTAATACCTATGTACGATGAGGCAAAAACTTGCTGTTTAAGCTCTTCAATAGAGGTAGGGGTCTCTTTTTGCGCAATAAATAGCGATGCAGATATTACCTGGCTGCTAATACTGGCCTCAATTCGTGATATCTTTCCCTTAAGGCCTTTGCCAATAATTCGTAGGGGCGGGAATCCTGTACGTTCTACGTACTTAATGTTTACTCCTGATTTTCGGAGTATTTCTACAACTTCTCCAACTGGTCGTTTTCTTTGCCATTCGGAACCAGTTATTAACCAAACGCCTTTGTTTTTCCCAAAAAAGGCTTTCAGAAATCGAAGCGCCTTACCCGTGTTCCCTGTGGTTAGGTCAGTCTCCCCTTCTCTAACTGAGGGATCGATTACGTTAACATCTTCGCTGCCATCGAGCTTGGATTGATCTAATCCTGAGCGCCTAATGGCTTGGATGATTATCATCCTGCTCGAAATACTTTTTGAAGGTGCCAGCGTAATTTCACCGTTAAGGCTTTTGTCGTCCTTTAAAACTGTGTGCTTTAGCATGGCTTAAAAATTTAATCGAATCTCCACAAACTTCAAATGTATGAAATCTCTCCTATTGGAGTCCTATTATCTCAACTTTTTGGTTTTATTTTTACGTATAGATATTTTCCGATCAAGATTCGCGCTCTGATGCAACTGTTCAAAAAGTGAATAATTTGAGGGGGTGCACCTATAAATATCAACCTCATTTATAGTTAATATTGGCTTGTGTTTCAAAACTTTTTTTCGCAGTTAATGTTTTAACATAACTCAAATAGTTTCCCTTTGTAGGCTACTTTTAGTTAGGTTACATTGGATTTAATATGTACCTTAAAATATTGTTGGTTGGCCAATTAAATTATTTTACCATGATAAACTTCGAAAACACCGAAATTGCCTTTGCCTATCGGTCCAATAGCGAGCTATCCAAAGCAAAACTGCTGTTTAAGTCTGTTGCAAGCCCTTTTGTTGTAAAGCTTGGTAGCACAATGCTTAAGCTTGCTACTTTTCTGCATATTCCTGTTAGGTGGGCAGTTAAGCCAACCATTTTTAAGCATTTTGTAGGAGGGGAGAGCCTAAAGGAGTGTACACCTGTAGTAGAAATACTCTCTAGGTATAATGTAAAATCCATACTCGATTATTCCGTTGAGGGTAAAAGTTCTCCCACCGAGATGGAGCGCGCATATAATGAGATAATGTCATCGGTTAGTTTTGCTGCGAGTAATCCCAATGTGGTGTTTTCTGTTTTTAAGCCAACAGGACTAATTGATGTTAACGTGTTAACCCTAGTAAGCGAAGGAAAGTCGCTTAACCAAGCTCAACAACAGCAGTACAACCTATTCCTTTCTAGGGTAGATAATCTATGCGCAGCAGCAGCGCAAAGCGGTAAGCCAATACTTATTGATGCCGAGGATTCTTGGTATCAGAAGGCTCTCGATGAAATTATTGAAGGCATGATGGCGAAGTATAACACCAATCAGGCGGTGGTTTTTAACACCTTGCAGATGTACCGTACCGATAGGTTCGATTACCTAAAGGCCGCTCACAAACGTGCTCTTGATAAAGGTTATGTGCTTGGCATGAAGTATGTTCGTGGTGCTTATATGGAAAAAGAGCGTGAGCGTGCTGCTCGCATGGGCTACGTTTCACCAATTTGCGAAACAAAGGCGGCTACCGACAAAAACTTTAACGATGCAATAAAGTATTCCGTTTCTAACATCGATACCATTACCACTTTTTGCGGAACCCATAACCAGGATAGCGTTAACTACCTTGTTTGCTTAATGGAGAGCAATGGTATTGCCCCTAACGATTCCCGCATATATTTTTCACAGCTTTATGGCATGAGCGACAATTTAAGTTTTAACTTAGCTGCAGCAGGTTATAATGTGGCTAAGTATGTACCCTACGGTCCGGTAAAGCATGTTATGCCATACCTAATTCGCCGGGCAGAGGAGAATACCTCTGTAAAGGGGCAAACAGGCCGAGAGCTTGCTCTTATTAAAACAGAGATAAGAAGACGACGCAGGAGTCGTTAATAAAACAGTAGAAGATGAAGTTTGATAATGGTAGTACAATAATTGGCATTCAAATGAAAAAGCGGCTTTATGCCGTTATTATTGCAGTAGTAATTGGGCTCCTCTTTACAACCCTACTACATAAGTATGTAACCGATTTTACTGGGCTTTCCCGTGGTGTAATTGCAATAATACTCACCGTTTTGTACGTTGGCTATATAGTTTATTACAGGATTAAGCGTACTACCTTTATCAGCTACAACGATGAAACATCCCGAATAGTGGTTAGGCACTACCTTTTACGGATGTTCGATCCTCCTAAAAATTCATACGAGATTCCCAAGGATCAGTTCCTAAAGTATGAGCTCAAACGCTCACGATTTGGGCTTTGGGAGGAGCTTACTCTTTATAGGATTACAGGCCAAAAGGTAGCCAAGTATCCTCCCTTCAACATTTCCTCTTTAACAAAGGAGCAAAGAGAAAATCTCTTGGGCTCACTCAACTTCTTCAAACTCGAAAAGTAGCTCCTTGTGGTTGATCCTCTCCTTATATATAAGGTAGGAATTGATATGATTCCTAAAATAGGCAGCATTAATGCTAAAAAGCTTATTGCCTATTGTGGAGGAATACAGGAGGTGTTTCATCAAAAAAAGAAAGACTTACTAAAAATTCCGGGTGTAGGCGATGCCTTAGCCAGCGCAATTACTAGTAGCGATGTTCTGGGACAGGCAGAGCGCGAGGTGGAGTTTGCTCTTAAGCATAAAATAAGAATTCTATACTATTTAGATCCCGACTACCCCGATTGGCTAAAGCAGTGCGAGGACGGTCCCATTGTACTTTTTGTTAAAGGCGCTAGCGACTTCAACTTTAACCAGCATAAAATGCTAAGCATTGTGGGTACGCGTAACGCAACAGACTATGGCAAATCCTTTTGCGATGAGCTCGTTGCTACACTGGCACAGAATGGACAGAAAGTAGCCATTGTTAGCGGGTTGGCCTATGGTATTGACATTGCCGCGCACAAAGCTGCGCTAAAGAATGGGCTACCCACAATTGCTGTACTAGGCCATGGGCTCGACACCATTTATCCGGCCATTCACCGGAACGTTGCTGCAGAAATTGCACAGTCAGGTGCCCTAGTTACCGATTTCCCTACAGGAACCGATTTCGATAGGAAGAACTTTATTAAGCGCAATAGGATAATTGCGGGCATGTCGGCTGCAACCCTTGTGGTAGAAAGCGATGCGCAGGGAGGCTCACTCATTACTGCCGATCTAGCAATATCATACAACCGCGATGTTTTCGCCCTTCCTGGCGATGTAACCTCTCGTTACTCCAAAGGAACCAATTATCTCATAAAAACCAATAGAGCCGCTCTAGTTGAGAGTGCCGAGGATGTTGAGTACTTCCTTGGCTGGGAAAAAAAGGAGAGCAAGGCCGTTCAGCAAACCTTGTTTCCAACTAACCTTAGCCCCGAAGAGCAAAGCGTTCTAAATTTTTTGCAAGGCACAGGAAAGGAGTCCATCGATGTTATTTCGGTAAAAACGGGGCTACCCATTCCAAAGGTATCTGCTATTCTGCTCAATTTGGAGTTTGCAGGTTTTGTAAAGCCTTTGCCAGGAAAAGTTTTTGCTCTAGTGGGGGCACGATAGGCTTTTGTGCTTTATAGCATCTTCTATTCTTGAAAAATAAAATCCGGATAACCTTTGATATATAACGCATTACGTTTTTGTGGTGCAATATGCTTTATCAAATGTGTTTATATAAGCCACAGGTTTTACTAAGTTTGCGCAATACAAACAAAGCAGAAAATGGTGCTAGTTGATACCCACAGCCACATTTTTGTACAGGAATTTGACCTAGATAGGGAGCAAACCATTGCTCGAGCTGCCGAGGTTGGGGTGCAAAAGTTTATACTTCCTAATATCGATAGCTCGTCCATTCCCCGGTTACTTGAGACCTCTCAAGCATTCCCAAATGTGTGCTTCCCTCTTATGGGGTTGCACCCAACATCGGTTGGTAAAGATTTTGAAAAGGAACTTGAAGTTGTTGAGGACTGGCTTACACAGCATAAGTTCTATGGCATTGGCGAAATTGGGATAGACCTGTATTGGGATAAAACCTATGTAGAGCAGCAAAAGGAGGCCTTTGCATATCAAATCCGTTTGGCAAAAAAACATAACCTTCCCATTGTTATTCATGCAAGGAACTCATTTGATGAGATTTTTGAAGTTCTTGATAAAGAGAACGATAGTGCATTACGGGGTGTTTTTCATAGCTTTACGGGTGGGGAAAAAGAGTATAAGCGTATCATGTCATATGGAGGCTTTATACTTGGCCTTGGAGGCGTAGTTACTTATAAGAATGGCGGCGTTGATAAGGTGGTACCGCTTATGGATACCTCGGAGATAATACTAGAGACCGATTCGCCATACCTTTCGCCAGTTCCCAATAGGGGCAAGCGTAATGAGCCGGCTAATCTCATATACACGGCAAAGCGTGTGGCCGATTTGCTCAATATTGATATTCAGCACTTAGCCAGTGCAACAACGGCAAACGCCATTGAACTTTTTGGAATAACTAGCAAGTAGATTAGGCAACGTTTAAAAGAAGATACAAATCTAACCATGAGCAATAAGTCAATTCTCATAATATATACAGGTGGTACCATTGGGATGAAACAAAATCCCGAGACAGGTGCTCTTGCTCCATTTAACTTTGAGCAGATTTTAGAAGAGGTTCCCGAGCTTAAAAAGTTTGGTTTTACTCTGGATACCTATTCCTTTACCCCGCCTGTTGATTCGTCTGACATTGCTCCCGACTTTTGGGTTAGCCTTGCCAAAATGGTGGAGAAGAACTACCATGAGTACGATGGGTTTGTTATTTTGCATGGTACCGATACCATGAGCTTTACCGCATCGGCACTTAGCTTTTTACTTGAGAACCTTTCTAAACCCGTTATACTCACAGGTTCACAGCTTCCTATTGGCATGCTACGCACCGATGGTAAGGAGAACCTAATTAGCGCAATAGAAATTGCAGCGGCTCAACGTAACGGACAGCCCTTGGTTCCTGAGGTTTGTATCTTTTTCGAAAACCAGCTGTTTAGGGGTAATCGGACAACAAAACATAACGCTGAGCATTTTAATGCATTCCGTTCCGACAACTACCCTGTACTTGCCGAAGCAGGAATAACCATAAAGTACAATTTTGGGGCAATACACTATCCAACGCAAGCCCGAGAGCTTCGTGTTTACGAAAAGCTCGATACCAGTATTGCCGTGCTTAAGCTATTCCCTGGAATCAGCGAAAATGTAGTGGATAGTATAATAGGAACAAAGGGATTACGAGGAGTAATCCTTGAAACCTATGGCTCGGGGAACGCTCCAAGCCGTCCTTGGTTTTTGACTAAAATGAGACATGCTGTAGAGCAGGGAATTGTAGTGCTAAACGTAACCCAATGCCATGCCGGAAGTGTTGACATGGAAAAGTATGAGAATGGCCTAAAATTAAAGCAGGTAGGCGTTGTAAGCGGTAAAGATTTAACATACGAAGCAGCTGTGGCTAAGCTCATGTTTTTGCTAGGTAAAGAGGGCGATAATGCCCTTGTAAAAGAGGAAATAGTGAAGTCTATAAGTGGCGAAATAACGTTATAGCGTTGCATATTTAAATTATTTTTTTGTAATTTGCGCCACTAAATTTGGCATTAGAGAATGCCTATTTTATTGGAGAGGTGGCCGAGCGGTCGAAGGCGCACGCCTGGAAAGTGTGTATACCTCAAAAGGGTATCGCGGGTTCGAATCCCGCCCTCTCCGCCAATTTTTGAGAAACCGTAACAAGAATTGTAAAACAAAACCCTTAGTAATAATTAAACGAAAAACGAACCATGAAAAAGCTATTTGCATTCGTAGCAGTTATAGGGATGCTGATGATTGGAGCATCATCCTATGTACAAGCACAGGACGAAGCCGCTGCACAACCAGACACAACCGTGGTTGAAGAGGCTGCACCTGCAGTTACAGAAGAAGCTCCAGCAGCACCTGCAGCTGAAGAGCAATCAATTCACAAGGTGTTAAAGCAAAAGTTCATTGAAGGTGGTCCTGAGTTTATGGCAACCGTACTTCTTTGTCTTATCTTCGGTCTAGCTTTAGCTATTGAGAGAATTATTTACCTAAACCTTGCAACCACTAACACCGACAAACTTCTTAAGAAGATTGAAGAGGCTCTTGCTCAAGGTGGTATCGATGCAGCTAAAGAGGTTTGCCGCAATACTCGTGGTCCTGTTGCTAGCATTTTCTACCAAGGTCTTGACCGTGCTCACGAAGGCGTTGACGTTGTTGAGAAATCAGTTGTTTCTTATGGATCTGTTCAGATGGGTCAGCTTGAGAGTGGTTTAAC
>DHVO01000190.1:8092-12699 GCA_002412705.1 Bacteroidales bacterium UBA5206
AACTACCTTGTTTCTAAAATCGACAAGCTAGTTAACACAATGGAAGATGCTTCTATCAGCCTTATCGATATCCTGATGAAGTATAACCTTAAAAAGTAAGTAAACCATGTCAAATAGCCAAATATCTACTGTAGTAAAGGTGTTCTCATGGGTTCTTATGGGGATATCTGCTGCTTTAGCTGTGCTGTTTTTTGTAATGGGTGATCCTGAAACATCAGGACAAACTGACTATATCATTGTATGGTCGTACATCCTTGCAGGCATTGCTACAGCATTGGTAGTCTTCTTCCCAATTTTCTTCCTTATTCTTAATCCTAAGAATGCTATAAAGGCTCTAATTGGGATTGCTTTAATTGGAGTTGTATTCCTTTTTGGTTATGCTTTTGCAGATCCAACTCCAATGCACTCTATTACCAATGATCCGAACTTCTCAAGTACTAGCGTACTTGTTTTGACCGACACTGGTATTTTTGCTACTTACCTTTTGTTTGTTGTAGCCCTAGGCTTACTTCTATTCACTGGTGTAAGAAGTATTTTTACACGTAGCTAGTAATTGGCCAGCAATATTGGCTCTTAATTTTAAACAATATTAACCCATGGCAAGACCAGTAGGAGAAATTAACGCGAGTTCGATGGCCGATATCGCATTCTTGCTCCTTATCTTCTTCTTGGTGACAACCACCATGAATGTTGATACAGGGTTGGCCAGGATGCTCCCTCCAATGCCAGATCCAACTGTTAAACAGGAAGAACAAGATGTTAAGCAACGTAACATCTTCACTGTTCTGGTTAGCAAAAGTGATAGACTCTTGGTTGAGGATGAGATGTTGGATGTATCCCAGCTACGCGAGAAGACCAAAGAATTTATATTAAACACCGAGGATAAAGAATCTCTTCCAGAGAAAGAAATGGTTGAAATACCTTACTTTGGAACGGTTCCTGTTACCAAGGGTGTTGTCTCTCTAAGGAACGACCGTGGAACATCTTACAAGATGTACATGTACGTTCAAAATGAACTGGTGGCTGCCTACAATGAGCTTCGTAATGAGGCTGCCCGTGCTAAATTCGGTAAGTTGTACGACGATTGTTCCGAAGAGCAGCAGGACGCCATCAAAAAGCTTTATCCTCAGCGTATTTCTGAGGCAGAACCTAAAAATGTGGGAGGACCTAGATAATGTCTAAGTTTAAAAGAAAAGGTAAAGGTGGTTTACCCGCCATTTCTACTGCCTCTCTTCCTGACATTGTGTTCATGCTTCTGTTCTTCTTCATGGTATCTACTACTATGAGGGAAACCACACTTTTTGTAAGCGTAAAGCTTCCAGAAGCAACTGAGGTAGTAAAGCTTGAGAAGAAATCTTTGGTGTCTTATATATACATTGGACCACCAACTCGTACCTATTCAGCAATGTATGGTACCGAGCCTAGAATTCAGCTCAACGACAGCTTTAAAAGTCTTGATGATATCCGTGACTTTATTTCATCTGAACGTGATGCTTTAAGCGAGGAGAATAAAAACCAGCTTACAACATCTCTTAAAGTGGATGAAAACACCCGTATGGGTATTGTTACCGATGTTAAACAAGAACTTCGTAAGGCCAGCGCACTAAAAATCAACTACTCTTCCCGTAAAAAGGTTGATAAAATGTAGTATTGATTTTCTGACATAAAAGAAAAGAGGAGCTGAGGCTCCTCTTTTTTTATATATACCTCGCATTCTTTGTTCTTTACAATCAAAGTGCATTATACTTAACAACAGTTTTGGTTTTGTTAATGGGAACTTAAACTCTGGTCAACCTATTTTTTTGTAATATTGCCCCTTCATCATTAATCATCCGTTAAAATATATAACATGAAGAGAGCCTACATCTTATTGTCAGCACTTGCATTTCTAATTGTTGCGAGTTGCTCTAGCCCCAATTCGGACAAACCCAAGTACGTATTTTACTTTATTGGCGATGGCATGGGTATTCAGCATGTTAATGCCGCTCAACTTTATCTAGACTCGGTTGAGCATTACAATAACCAAACAAGTATATCGTTTCTCGATTTTCCTGTTGGTAGCTTTGCTACTACATATGCTGCAAATCGTTATATAACTGGTTCCGCTGCTGCAGGTACAGCGCTCTCTACTGGTTCAAAAACATCAATTGGGACCATAGGTTTAAATGCCGATCATTCCGATTCGCTCTTTAGCATTGCTAAACAGTTTAAGCAGAATGGGTTTAAAGTGGGAGTTGTAACAAGTGTAAGTATAGACCATGCTACGCCTGCTGCATTTTATGCTCATCAGCCAGAGCGCGATAACTACTATGAGATTTCGCTTGATTTGGCAAGAAGTGGCTACCACTTTTTTGCTGGCGGACCCGTTAAAGATCCTACAGGGAAGCGTAGTAATAACCCTGGTATTTCATTCTATGAACTTGCAGAGAAGAACGGAGTAGCGATTACAGATAGACTCGACCTAGTTGATTCTCTCTCGAAAACCAGCAAGACCATTCTGTATAACGCTCCAAATACGGCTTCGGGAAATTCTTTGAAGTATGAAATTGATCGTAAGGAGGGTGATGTGTCCTTGGCCGATTTAACCAGTGCAGCAATTACAGCCCTACATAATCCCGATGGATTTTTTCTTATGGTGGAAGGCGGAAAAATTGATTGGGCTGCCCATGATAATGATGGAGCTGCAACAATTAAAGAAGTAATCGCCTTTTCGCAAGCCGTGGCTAAAGCAGTTGAGTTCTACAACAAGTATCCAAACGAAACATTAATAGTGGTTACAGCCGATCATGAAACAGGTGGGCTTTCCATTGGAAACTACCTTAATGGTTACAATAGCAACTTAGCGATTTTAAGGGAGCAAAACGTTTCGCAGGGAGAACTTGCTGCCACACTAAAGAATCTTAAAGTTGAGAAACCCAAGGCTAGCCTAAATGAGGTAAAGGACTCTTTAGCTCGCTACATAGGACTATTCACCGTAATTAGTCCCGATGACAAAGAAAGTAAGGAGCTTGAAAAGGCTTACAGCGTGTCGTTTGGTGGAGCAACGTCTAGTAAGCATTACGATTCCTTTAACTACAATGGGGTAAACGATGTTGCTGCAACAGGCGTCGCAATAGTAAATAGGAAGGCAGGCTTGGGATGGAGCTCATACTCACATACTGGTTCTCCTGTGCCTGTTTACGTAATGGGCTCTGG
Source organism: Bacteroidales bacterium UBA5206 (assembly GCA_002412705.1). GTDB lineage: Bacteria > Bacteroidota > Bacteroidia > Bacteroidales > Tenuifilaceae > UBA5206. The sequence goes on from DHVO01000190.1 coordinate 11,288, forward strand.
CGATGCTCTCTTTAAGGGCAGCATGACCAATACCGACATCCCCCTACGCATACTTAAGGCTACAGGTATAGAATCACGCTAAATATTTCTTAAAGCAAGTGTTATTGGATCCCAAGCAGGCTATCTGCTTGGGATTTTCCTTTTTGTAGCTTTATTTTTGATAAATACTATTCATAGTGGTGATTAATGGCATTTATACATGCGAGCTATATTGCCTTTGGTTCGTTTTTTTTCATAATTTTACTTAGTGGTACTAAACAGTAGAACTAACCCAATTGCCAACATAAACCCAACGCTATGAAAAGAACTTATTTTGTGCTCTTTTTAATGATTCTGGGAGTTAACTCTTTTGCTCAGAATATTTCCGAAACAAAAACAATTCCATCCACTTACGACCGTAGTTCTTTAACGGTGCTCATTTTGGATTTTGGTTCCGAGAATCACTTTGAGGGAGTAAAAGAGTCCTTTAGTAAGCTTGCATTTGGCGATAAGTACTATAGGAATGATATTGGGATTAGCGTACTAAAACCCAACTTTACTCGTGCCGAATTTTCAGTAAAACCCAATGAACTTATTGCAAACTTGCTAAAAGAACAGCGTGTTGCCGAGCAAATTATTGCTCATTGGTATTCTATGAAGGATGATGGATCAATGTCGTTGGAACTGGTACATGAACGGGGTATGTTTAATGCCACCGATGCTTCGTACCTTCAGGCACAGTCAACCAAAAGGGGGAATACTGCTCTTATGGACTATGGCACCCGCTTAATAAACTTATCGTACATCTTAGTTCTCGACTACAAGGATATTAAAACAATGGCCGAAGCCAAGATAAAAGATATGCGCGGCTGGAAAGCCGATGTAAATGGCTACCTTTTCAAACTAGACTATAACGAGGAGATCCAAAACGCGTTCTACGATAGCTGGATTGATGAAACCGATGCCCCAGAAGCAAAGGAGGAAAAGAAAGGTAAGGTTCAGCAAATTACTGTGCCTATAAGTTTTGTTACAAAAGTATCTCAGCCCACCACTTCGTCACAAGCGGAGGGAACAACTCAGATAGGAAAATTTGTGAAGCAAAAATCGGAGAAGATTTTACTTGAGGAACTGGTTCAGAAATCGTACGATGAGGTGCTTTACTTCCTGGAGAAAGGGTATGAGGAGTTTCGGGTTAAAACCACAGTTTACCAGGCAAGGCCTATACGTGCTAAAATTGGTAAGAAGGAGGGGCTTAAAACCGATTACCGGTTCTTTGCTTATGAGTATGTTTACAATGAGAAAAAGAATACCGTAGAGCCAAAGTTTAGGGGAGTAATAAGGGCAACTAGCAATATTGTTGACAACAGAAAGGTTGCTTCTGGCGATATGGGAACAACCAAGTTCTACCAAACTGCTGGACGACGAATCCGCGC
>DHVO01000122.1:0-480 GCA_002412705.1 Bacteroidales bacterium UBA5206
GCTTGGCGTTGGTCATGTTTGCTGGAGCGTTGCCCTCCTCGTGCACATCGCTCTCCATTGTGGCAAAGGAGGTGTAGGATATAGAATCGGGAGCATCAACAAAAACAGGCCCTTCATAGTACACAACAAAGTTGGTATCGCGTGAGGCCAGCTCTGGGAAGATGCTCTTGCCCTCGTCAGAAAGCGTGAGCTTTGCTAGGCCATGACCGCGGTTATCGTGTTCAATATCTATTGCTTGGGCACCATTCATGGCCATACTAGCATAGCCTGGTGTGTTGGAGAAAAGGTAAGCCCCAGCGCAAATACCCACAGCGCCACCACCATTGGAAACAAAGGTGCGAATGCGCTGCTGATTCTCGTGTCCCAAATTAAGGTACTGGCGACTACCTCCCCCGCCGGGAATAATAATGGCATCTAAAGAATCCAAGCATCCACGGGCAATATCGGATGTTGTTATAAGCCTTACGGCCATCCCCTTAT
>DHVO01000122.1:564-13821 GCA_002412705.1 Bacteroidales bacterium UBA5206
CTATAGCACCTAGATATCTCATAAAACAAAATTTGTTGTACTAACAGTGGTTTAAGCAACCAAAGTTAATACAACAAATCAAGTTATATAAATAGTAAACCCTAGGGTTTGCTACTTTACCTTTTTAAGGCGCTCGGCGGCTAGGCGAATCTCCTCCTCGGTTTTGCCAATGCAAACGCGCAGCTGCTTGTTATCGATAGAATCGTGGTAGAACACCGACATGGGCATTGCCGTTACCCCATAATCCTTAGCCAAACGTTTTACAAAATCCACATCGCGCTCGGTAGAGATTTTCTCGTACCCAAGCACCTGAAAATAACCACCAGAAGTGGGGCTAAGCGTATAGCTGGAGTCGGACATTAGGCTGGCAAAAAGAGCCTTGCACGTATTAATCTGCTCTAGGTAAGGGAATAGCGCTGTTCTTCCACCCACGTAGTCGGCCATTGCGTACTGCATGGGGAGGTTTACAGAGTAAACCTGGTAGCTGTGGGCAATTCTAACCTCGGCAGATATTGCTGCTGGAGCCAAACAGTAACCTATTTTCCAACCCGGAACGCACAGCGATTTACTTAGCGAGCCAACCACCACTGCCCTTTCGGCCAGCTTTGGGTAACAGGCAATGCTGCGCTTATCGGCTGGATTGTGGTACAAATCGCCAAACGACTCATCGCTAAGAATCATAATCTTAGTACCGTTAACAATTTTCTGCAGCTTATCAAAATCCTCGTCGGTAAGTACGGCACCGCTAAGGTTATGAGGTGTACTAAGAATTATGAGCTTGGTGCGGGTGGTAATCATCTTCTGCACGTTGCTCCAGTCAATGGAAAAGTCGTTAGCCTTGAGCTGAATAAAAACGGGGCGTGCGCCCTTAGACTCAATTGCTGGGATGTATGTCTCGTAAGCGGGCTCAAAAACAATTACCTCATCGCCCTCTCTAACAATAGATGAGATTGCGGTAAAAATTGCCTGGGTTGCACCAGCGGTTACGGTTACCTCAGTTTCGGGATCGTATGTGTAACCACTAAACTCCTTTATGTATGCCGAGATAACATTCCTCAACTCAGCAATCCCCTCACTTGGCGCGTACTTATTGTGCCCCTCGCGGATGTGCGATATGAGTACATCCAAAAGGCCATCGGGACAAGCAAAGTCGCTAAAATCATTTGCAAGGTTAACCGCATTATTGTCAGCAGCTAGCTGCGACATGAAGTTAACCATTGACGTGTTATTTACTATTCCTGTAAGTTTTGCCATTGCAATTACAGCATTTATGTAAAATGGAGTGCAAATTTAGGATTAATAAGGGTTAAGAAAAGCAATAGCCTTTGAGTTCATCAATATTTTAGGGCTGTTTAACAAAATGCCAGTTTTTACAGCATCTATAAAACTAGCACACAACCACATAGCCAATTGATGATTAGAAACATATTGACTTGAATCAAAATGATTATACATCTAGCAGTGAGCCCACAAAGGATGGTTAAGGCCAAACCTGGATAGGTTTTAGAAAGTTGTGCAGAAAGGTTGCTAATCCTCAAAAACTTGGGTAAGCACAGGTAACGATCGAATCCCCCCCATACCGCTTATATGCACAGCATAGAAGCTAAGCAGGGCATCGAGAAAGGCATTGCGCTGGTTATGGCTTAACCCAATGTCGGCAACATCGTTGTACGAGATGGAAAGGAGCCTGCCCAATAGCTCGCTATTCTCCCTTGAGAAGAATAGTGGATGCGATGGTTCGCTAGCCACAAAAAGTCCATTCTTAAAATCGAAGTACGGGCGAAGCGTGCTCCATGAGTTTCCTGGGGAGAAGCCCAAATATCGCGTTAGCTGTACAAGGAATAGCAGGTGAAAGTTGGAAGCCCCCTTTGATAGCAGATCCAACACCTGAATTGTATTGTTGAGAAAGATGTATAAGGGCGGATTCTCCTCCTCCTCACGAACAACTCGGTATATAATTTCACCAATGAAAAGGGCGATGGCCCGTTTAACAGGATCGTAGGGTATTGAGTGAAAAGTTACACTGGGAGTTACCTCTTTTAGCCGGTGCATGCCCTTTTTATCGGAGTGGTAAAAAACGGTACTGAGAATACTTAGAGGCTGGAAAAAAATGGCCTTACCGCCCGATTTTGATTTCCCAAAAGCGCTATTTACCATAAGGGTTAGCCGTCCATACTGCTCAGAGTAAACATAGGCAACTAAGCTCTTCTCGCCAAACCTTACCGAGTGGAGGGCTATTACACTTGATTTTGCCAGCATAACAAACTTTTGATGATTTTGCAGCGTTACCCTAGTTTACAAACAGCACCTTTGCTGTGGCCGTTTGCTCTCCGCTACTATCGGAGCAAAGAATTAGGTACACCCCTGTTGCCACACGCCTACCGCGAAGATTTTTCCCATCCCAAGTAGCCTGTCCGCCAACTGATTTTGTTTCGTAAACCAAGTTGCCCGCTATATCGGTAATTTTAACAGTGGTGTTCTCCATAAGCCCAGCAATGGTAATAACACCCATAAAATCGGGGCGAACGGGGTTTGGAAAAGCGTACACCTTACCAAATGCCTGATAGGGTAACGTTGATTCTGCCCTATAGCTTACCATCCCCTCATCGGTAGCAAAAAAAACCTCCCCTGTTGTTGGGTGCACCTTAATGTCCAGTATGTTATTTGAGGGCAATGGGCTATTGTTGGTAGTAAAGTGTAAAATTTGTTTCGAACCATCGGACGACTGCAGGTAAGCCCCCGATTTTGCCGTTCCAAACCACTTCCTACTACCACCATCAATGGCAATAGAGTTAATTGTTTCACTCTCTAAAAGATATACGGCTAAACCAGGAACCACATCGGGCACCTTAATGCGCTGGGCGTAGAACTGGTTTGTCTCAAAAACCTTGTCGGGGTTATAGCTTACAACTACACCTTCGCTAGTGCCCACCCAAAGGTAGCCATCCCTATCAAAAGCAATGCTGTAAATGTCGTTTGGCAACACATTGCCCTCGCGGGTGTAGAGCTTAAAACGGCGGTACTTATCGTCGGCAGCCGATGTAACGTCTGCACCAGGATTCAGCGCAAAAAGTCCTTCGCCACGAGGAATGATAAGCCATAGCACACCCGTTGGAGAGCATACCAAATCCGATAGCCTATCGGCATTAATAACACTAGCGTAAGGGAAACTATACCACTCGTTTCCAGTTGTTTTAACAGATATAGGCTCGCCAACCATTACATTGGATGCCCACAAATTCCCTTTGAGATCGAATGCCAACCCGCTAATCCTACAAAAAGCACCATCGGGGAAAATAGACTGCAGCGATGAGTTGTACTGATCGAACTGCTCCTTAAACTCGCCACTCTCAAAACGGGTAATGCCGTTACCCCAACTTGCAACGTAAACCTCCTCGGGGTTTCGCGGATTAACCAAAGCCCTAACCGCATCGAATGCGCTATAGCGCTCAGTGGTTCGCCACCTCTCATTGGCAAAGGAGTGGATTGTTAGCGGGTAGTACATGTTACCCCAAGCAGCATTTCTAGATCCTGCCGCAACTGTAACCCTACTTGAGCTTGCAGCAATGCTGTAAACCCTGTTGGAGTTGGGACCATTTGGCAAAACATGCTTAAAGTTTCCCATTTCCCCTACAGCAAGGCCTAGTATATTATCGGCAACAGCCAATTCGGTGGCAGAAACAGGTATAGCCACATTGGGCTTGAATGTCCAAAAGTTGTATGATGTAACTGTTTGGTAATTTATATTTGGAAACGCAGAATACACCGCAATCCCCTCTTTTGATGTTACAACAACTCGCTCAAAACCAGACTTTACCGACGAAACATTACCAAACGGAGCCGCCATTGCCTCCCATTGCACTCCATTAAAGTAGTGCAATACATCGGGGTTTGCATCAAGGGTGTTCTCCAGAGCAACCACACCATTGCTGTAGCTAGCAATATCGCTAAGAGTAGCCCCTGCACCTAAGGGAAAACCTGCGTTTTCCCATCGCTCGTACAGAATTAGCAGGGGATCGTTAGCATCAGCGCTAAGCACTCCAATGCTTGTGGATGCATATATTCTTGAGTTCCAGTAAGCCAAACCAAAAACAGGCACCTGCGAGCCGCCGTTTCCCACAAAGTAGGTATCGCGAATCTCGCTGCGGGTTAAGTTATACTCCACAATGCCAAATCCAGAGGCAATTAAAAGCCTATCGCCAATAAATAGAAAACTGGTAATCTCCTTCGATCCCTGAAGAACCTTATTCTTGATATCAACAATGGTTGTAACCCTGTCGTTCTGCACAAGGTCTATGGTTCCATCGGTATAGCCAACTGCAAGAATCGATAGGCTCTCGCTATAGGCAATGGACGATATGCCCACACCCGAAAGGCCTTGAACCTTAGAAAAGGTTGACACCTCGTTTGTTGCTGTACGGTAAATTGAAATCCCATTGTGCGAAGCACAGTAAACATTGCCGTTACCAAAAGTAACATCAATACCTGTGTTGTATGAGAAGTGATCGCGCCACGATCCAACAGGGGGTTGCGCCATTGCTGCTATGGAGAAAAGAAGCAGTAGTAGCAACCACACCCTTTTGCTGTGTAATATCATCATCCTTGCGTATTGGATTACTAAACTTGGTGGAAACAAGAAGAACAATGCATACCAGAATAAATAAATTTAGGTATGATAAGTATAACTCCTAAAACGGACGAATAGTATAGCCTGTTGCTATTTAGAGTTAAGGAACGACACCAACTTGCTAACAGCTCTTCCTCTGTGGCTTATGGCATTTTTTGCATCCAGCTCCATTTGGGCAAAGGAAACGTTGTAGCCATCGGGCATAAAAATGGGATCGTATCCAAACCCAGCCTCGCCATGCTTCTCGGTTAGGATTACCCCCTCAACTACGCCCTCAAAAAGGGTCTCATTGCCACCAATAACAAGAGAAATAACTGTTCTAAAGCGCGCCCTTCTGTTCTCTACTCCACTTAGAGCAAGTAGAAGCTTATTAATATTGTCCTGTGGGCTTTTATGCTCACCCGCATAGCGGGCCGAGTAAACTCCTGGCGCTCCATTAAGCGCATCAACCTCAAGGCCAGTATCATCGGCAAAGCAATCTATACCAAACCTGTTGTAAATATGCCACGCCTTTTGCGATGCATTTAGCTCTAGAGTGTCGAAATCCTCGGGTATCTCCTCGGTAAAACCAATATCAGCAAGCGATAAAAGGTTAAACTTATTAGCAAGCAAAGGCTTAACCTCCTGTAGTTTATGAAGGTTATTGGTTGCAAAAACAAGTTTGTGCTGCATTTTCTACCTGGGGTTAATGCTCATAATGGGAATATGCCTTGCTTTCCCTATGATGTACTGCTCCTGTGGCTGCATGGTGTACTCGCCATTTGCAGAAGCTTTAGTGGTCATAATAACAATAAGATCGGCACGAATATTAACCGCAGCGTCAAGAACCTCCTCGGCATACTGCTTCTTGCCAGGAACGGTGTACACCTCGTACTTTGCTCCCCGCTCGTCCAAGAAGCGAATTGCCGATGCCATATTTAAATCAACCTTTGCAAGCTGTTCAGGATCGGTAACCAAAGGCTTTATTAGGTGGAACCGAGAAACGTAGTAATCGCAGAAATACGAAATCCAGGTGTGCTTCTCCTTATTCTCAAGGGTAAAATCTACAGGAAAAACAATATCGTCGTAACGCTTGTTAACGGGAGGCTCCTGAATGGTAATAAAGGGCACAGGAGAACTGGTAATAACCCTAAGGGTGTTTGTACCCGTAAGCTCATCTTTTCCTCTTACGGTATGGGAACCCATTATAACAAGGCTACAGTTTAGCGCGCGTGCGGTTTCGGCAATATCGGTAAAAATGGATCCCGCCTTAACTATTGTTGATGGGCGAATACCATGCTTTTGCTCGGCAGCAGCAGCAATAGCCTCAATCCGTTCCTTTGCGGCGCTAACTTTATCGGGTGAGTCAACTATGTGAAGAAGCGCTACCGGCTCGCCTACAACTCCTGAAACCCTAATTGCATGCTGCAAAGCGTAATCTGCCACAACCGAGAAATCGGTAGGAACCAGTATCGTTTTATCTATACTCTTCATCTGTACAAAAATTTATTAAAACCTGATGTAACTCACAATGAATTTTATACACGCCCTAAATTACTACTTGGCACAACAAAATTCCTGTTCGCTGCATAAAATATTTTGTTTAAGCCGATTTTTTCTGAACTTTATGCATGCTTGAAAGCCGTTGCACTAAAATTTGTCTAAGGTATGAATTTTCTAAGATTTTTGTACAAACACCATATCCTTTTTTTACTATTCTCTCTGTTATCCCCCCTGTCGGTGCTAGGCTTTCAGGAAGTTAACACCAGTGGAGGACAACCTGTTTGCATTGCATCGTACACCTATAGCGGCATAACACCTGGCGCATTTAACCAGCTAATTATAGACTCTGAGTATAGGGCAATAATTGCTGGCTCTAACGCTATTTACACCTTCGATGGACACACATGGAACAGCATAGAAACGCCAGGGCATCCCGTTTTGGCTACAAGCAGCACAGGGATTCTTATTGGGGGAAAATCGTTTTTGGCCAAGCTGGTTCCCATTGGCGCTGGAAGGTATTTTTTTAATACTATACTTAGTGACTCCACTCTCAACTTTGGGCAGATTACACACATTGGTGCCGACAATAATGGGAACACACTTTTTTCCACTGGCAACAAGCTGTGGCTATTTAACACGAACCTCACGGCCATAGACTCATCGGAATACCCAATTAAAATATTCAACGTAAACAACCAATCCATAATCCACAGCAAAGAGAGAGGGCTTTACACAGCAGAAGGCAACAAGTTGGCTCCCATTGAACACGGAGCATCTTATACCCAAAAAGATATTAGCAAGATTATATCCATAGACAACAACCTCATTATTATAAGCACCAACAACCAGTGGCATAAGCTAAGCAGTGGCAACATGGTTCCTTTTTCCATACCCAACCTTAACGAACCTTTGCTAAACGCCTGGAGATACGGTACAAACCTAATAATTGCCACCCCATCCAAACTGGTTATAGTAAACAGCCAGTGGGAAATTATAGGAACAATAAGAAGTAGTAACAAGGTTCCCATAAACAGCATCAAGGAGATTGTAACAAAAAAAGGGGCAATACTTTACGCCATTACCAATGAGTCCCTGTTGCACATGCTATTCCCTCAAAGCATGCTCCTTTACTCCTTCGACGATGGATTAAAAGGTGACATAAACCACATGTTTTTTAGCGGTTCACACCTTGTAGTTGCCACATCAACAGGGATGCTAACCTCGCAATACTCTTTAAAACACAAAGGGTTTAACCTATTTGAACCCCTAAAAGGTAAAGTAGTTGCCTTTGATAAAGTTATTCAGGCCAACAGCGGCTTACTTGCATTTAGCAAAAGTGGCATTTACCCTGTAAATATCGGCTCCAAGAAGGTTGAAGAACCAATATATACCACCAATGCCCAAGGATTGGCAATTGTTAACAGCGCTCCCGTAATAGCCGTTTTCATAAAACAGCACGATATAGCAGTGGTGCACGAGCACAACAAAACCATAATAGCCAACACGTACGCCACTCCAAACAAAAGCCCCATAATATCGTGGACCCAGCTAAACAACCTAATTATTATTGAAACACTTGAGGGTAAAAGGTATAAGCTAAAAACCAGCACAAAGGATTTTACTGCGGAATGGGAACTAATATCAAACCAAGAGCTTAAACCAGAATTTCTTTCAAGCATAAAGCAATTTGGACAGCAGTCATTTATATTCTCAAACAAATCGTGGTACACATACTCCAACAACAACCACTTTACACGAGTATTCGATAAAGAAGCGCAGCGAACCATACAACCTGTTGGCATTTTACCCAACAATGACATTCTCGTTTCCATGCAGGACACAACCCTTGGGGGAATTCAATCGGTTAAAATAGCCGAAACTGGGAAAACTATTGGCATTGTACCGCCTGGCTACAGAATTGAAAATGCGCTACTACTTCCCGACTCAACTGTTGTTATTGCCACCGATAAAGGACTTATTTCCGAGCCATCCACCTTTGCTAAAACTCAGTTTAACCAACCATCAATTTACATCAACAAAATTTATAGTATAAAAGATGACGAAGAGACCCAACACATTATTGGAAAAACTATAAACAACAAGATAATTGAGAGTACAATACAGGTAAAACAGAAAAATTCTGTAGTGTTTGTTGTGGGTAGCTCCTCGCTAACAGGCTTTAACAACGTAGCCTATAGCGCTAAACTAGAGGGGTACAGCAGCAACTGGTCCAACTGGAGCACCAACAATCACTTTAAGTACTCTAACCTTAACGTTGGTGAGTACACTTTTAGAGTTAGAGCTATTGATGTTATGGGAGGCAAATCGGTTGAGCTAACAGAGGTTATAGTAATACCCCCAGCCCTTTACCAAAACACTCTGGTACAAATATCCTTAGGCATACTACTGGCTCTAACTGTGCTAACACTTATTGCATGGCGAAAATATAGACACGCCAAGGAGAAGCATAAGCTGGAGAGCATTATAAGCCGAAGAACAGAGGAACTTGTAAAAGAGAAAGAGAAAACGGACAACCTACTTACCCGAGTTCTGCCAAAGGAGACTGCTACCGAACTAAAAGAGACGGGAAAAGTGAATACGCAGCGCTTTAAAACGGTTACAGTTCTGTTCTCTGACATACAAGGATTTACAAGGATTACCGACGAAACCAATCCGGAGGAGTTAATAGATCAGCTGGATAAGTTCTTCCTCAACTTTGATACTGTTGTTGATAAGTACAAAATTGAGAAGATAAAAACCATTGGCGATGCATACATGTGTGCTGGGGGAATCCCTAAGAAAAACAGAACAAACCCTGTAGAGGTTGTGCTGGCTGCTATAGAGATGATGCACTACATGAAACATCTGAAGGACAAGAGTACCAACAAGAGCAACATCTGGGACCTACGAATTGGCATAGACACTGGACCTGTTATTGCTGGAGTTGTTGGGCGCAACAAGCTCACCTATGATATTTGGGGCAGCACAGTTAACACAGCCAGCAGGATGGAGTCCAGCGGTGAACCAGGCAAAATAAACATATCAGAGAACACCTATATGTTTGTAAAGGATTACTTTATTTGCAGCTATCGCGGTAAAATGCCCGTAAAGAATAAGGGCGACATCCAAATGTACTTTGTAGAAGGAATCCAGCCCAACTTATCGCAGAACCTTGAGGGGGTAATACCCAATCACGATTTTTTAGTACAGCTACAGCTGCTTAGACTGGGTGATTTAGAAGAGTTTATACTAGAAAAACTGGACAAAGGTCTGCCAAAAAACCTCTACTACCATAACCTTAAACACACCGTTGACGTTTACACACAGGTAGAGCTAATTGGCCGTGCCGAAAATCTAACAGACGAAGAGCTCTTAATAATTAGAACCGCAGCCCTTTTCCACGATGCTGGGCATTTAATAGATTACGACACACACGAAGAGATGAGCGCAAAACTTGCAAAGGAGATTTTACCAGAGTACTTATACTCTTACAAACAAATAGACTCCATTTGTGAGATAATAATGGCCACCAAGCTACCCCCTAGACCCAAGAACCTGCTGGAGATGATTATTTGCGACGCAGACCTTGATTACCTAGGTCGTTCTGATTTTATTCCTGTTTCTAACAATCTGTACAAGGAACTGCATGAACATGGGCGACTTGGCACGCTGCAAGATTGGAATGAACTACAAATTAAATTCATTGAGCAACACCAGTACTTTACCAAAACAGCCCAGCAATTAAGAAATGTTAATAAAAATACCCAGTTAAGTAACATTAAAGCGTGGATGGAAAAAAATAAGTGATATTTTCGTGGCGATTTATGGACGGTATAAATTATAATTGCTACATTTAACGGGGTTTTTGTCGAAATAACAAAACGGATCCTTATGGAAACGACTAAAAAAACGATTCTTGTTCCATGGGACTTTTCTGAAGGAGCAGAAAATGCCATTCTTCATGCAAAGCAACTTGCGAATGCTGCCGATAACGATATTATGCTCCTGCATATTATCCCTCGCTCATTCTTTTACAAGTACTTTGGTAACAAGAACTCGAATAAGGAGATTGAAACTGCCCGCCACAAGTTGGAGGAGGCAGCAATTGATATTGAAAAGAAACATGGATTTAGGCCTCAAACACTAGTTATTGAGGGCAGGGTTAACCATGTTCTAAAAGAAATGGTTGCCGACGCAAACGTAAACCTTGTTGTTGCTAACAGGCTATACAACTACGATAAAAAACCCATAGAATCATCCATCTTTTTAAAAAACCTCTACTCCCAAAAATTTGCCGTTCCCTTTATAATTACAAAGGCCGCCCCGCTACACTCTCACTACATAGAGATAGTTGTGCCCCTTGATCACGACAAAAAGTACAAGGAAATTCTACACTGGATTATTTATCTTTCCAAGTACTACAAGTGCAACATCAACCTCATTAAGCCCTTTATAAGCGACGAGGGCAAAAAGAAGGATATGGCTAACAACATCTACTTCACAAAGAAGATGCTTGATGGTAGCAAAATTATTTACGGTATTAAAACAGCTAAGAAAAAGAATAGCTTTAAAGATGAGGTGTTTAAGTTTGCAGAAAACATTGATGCCGACCTAATTCTTATAATGGCCGATAAGTACAACAACTACGTATCGGAGAATAAGGATGGAACATCGGTTCCCATCATGTGTATCAACCCCAGAGCACGCAAATACCAAAGTTTCTACTAGGTTTATTAACAATGCCGAACTTGGTTCGGCTATTTCTTTTTAAATGCGGTTACTATGTTTCGAAATATAAGCCTACAAGCTAAAATACAAACCCTTGTAATTAGCATTTCTGTTATTATTTATATTCTTGCCATTGGTTACATTAGCGCAAAGGCTCGCAAAACCTCGTTTAACAGCGCAATTACCCTAACCAACGAAACAGCCAACAAACATGCTCAGCAGGTACGAATACTGCTTGAGAAAGATTTGGTTACTGTAAAAACCCTTTCAGAATCCGTTTTAATTTACAAGGATCTCCCCTCTAACAAGTGGAAAGAGATTATTTCCAAGATGTACTTCGAGGTTTTTAAACAAAACCCTCAATTCTTTGCGATTTGGGATTCTTGGGAATTGCGATACATAGACTCTACCTACAAAAAGGATTACGGGCGCTTGGTTATTGAGTTTTACCGAGATAACGGCAACATTAAGCAATCGGAGACATTTAAGAGCATGACCGGCGACCCAACCGATTATGCCCGTGTAAAGGCAGAAGCAAAGGTAAGCCTTGAGAATCCTTACTTTTACAGCTACACAGGCAAGGAGGAGGACAACAAGCTAATGACTAGCCTAATATCGCCAATAATCCAAAACAACAAGTTCATTGGCGCAGTTGGGGTTGACATAATCCTTGACAGCTACCACCCAATCATTAACCAAATAAAACCGTTTGAGGATAGCTACGCATTCCTTGTATCGCATGACCTTAAGTATGTTGCTCACCCCGACAAGCTGCTAATTGGCGAAAGCATTCTCGACGATTACGAGAACATTTTTTACAAGAACAAAATTCTTGATAAGATTACAAACGGCGAAGAGGCCTCGTTAATTACTAAAGATATCAATGGGGTTGAATCGTACTTTACTTTTAGCCCAATAATTGTTGGCGATACAGAATGGGCCTGGTCCCTAGTAGTAGTGGTTCCCACCAAGGTAATTAAGCAAGAAGCCAACACAACCCTTATCCTATCGTTTGTTATAGGCATAATTGGACTTTTAATCCTCTCGGCAGCAATTTACTTTGCCTCTAAGTACCTTATCAATCCTATTAATAAAATTACCGTTGCCCTTAACAAATTATCGTTAGGACACATTGGCACCGACATGCTTATTGATGTTAAGGAAAGCGACGAGATTGGGCAAATGGGTAATGCGCTAAACGTTTCCATTAAAGGGTTACTTAGCAAAACTGATTTTGCTCGTAATATAGGAAAGGGTAACCTAGAATCAGACTTTGACCTGCTAAGCGACGACGATAGCCTTGGACAAGCACTTATTACCATGCGCGAAAGTTTAAGCGAGGCCAAAGAAGCAGAAGAACATAGAAAAATAGAGGACAAAAAACGCCAATGGGCTAATGAAGGGATTGCTAAATTCAGCGATCTTCTTCGTCAGAACAACAATAACATAGAAGTGCTAGGCTCCGAAATTGTTAAGAGCATTGTACACTACCTAAATGCCAACCAGGGTGGTTTGTTCCTATACAATGATGACGACAGCTCCGACATTCACTTTGAGCTAATAGCTGCTTACGCCTATAATAGACAAAAGTTTATTACCAAAAAGATAATTCCTGGCGAAGGGCTAGTTGGAACATGTGCTATAGAGAAACAAACCATTTACCTAAAGGAGATACCCGATAGCTACGTTGAAATTACATCGGGACTTGGCGCGGCAAAACCCACATCGCTGCTAATAGCACCTTTGCTAAATGAGGATGTAGTTCTAGGCGTTCTGGAGCTGGCCTCGTTCAACGAGTTTGAGCCATACCAAATTGAGTTTATAGAGAAACTAACGCAAAGCATAGCCTCAACCCTTATGGCGGTTAAAATAAATATAAGAACCGCTATGCTTCTAGAAAAAACGCAGCAACAAGCGGAAGAAATGGCTGCACAGGAAGAGGAAATGCGCCAGAACATGGAAGAGCTGCAAGCAACACAAGAAGAATCGGCACGAAAAGGCAACGAAATGCAAGGGTTTATTGATGCATTGAACCAGTCGTGCTTTGTTATTGAGTACGACCCCATGGGATACATTACCTCAATTAACAACGCATACCTTGATTTGCTGTCTCTACACCGCGAGGATGTTTTGGGTACTCACCACTCTGAGGGAATGGAAATGGATCCATCAATGCAAAAGGAGTACGACAATTTCTGGCAAGATCTACGAAATGGCATTACCCGTAAGCAAACATCTAAGTTTACCATAAATGGCAAGTCGTTCACCTTTGAAGAGACCTACACCCCAATTAGGGATGATATGGGTTCTGTGTACAAGGTGCTAAAGATTGCCAATAACATTACAAACCTTATCCATTAAGATAGATTTTAGACGCTAGACGTTAGATTTTAGACAAGAATCTAACGTCTAGTGTTTTT
>DHVO01000188.1:0-19798 GCA_002412705.1 Bacteroidales bacterium UBA5206
CGGGTTTGGAAACGGAGATGTTAATTTCCTCGGGCAAATGCATTATCTTTTTTGCCATCTGCCTAATCTTGTCGGGCATGGTGGCCGAGAAGAGCAACGTTTGCCTTTTTGGGGGCAGAAGCGCTACTATGCTCATAATGTCCTCATAAAAACCCATGTCAAGCATACGGTCGGCCTCATCAAGAATGAGGTGCTCAACACGGTTTAGCTTAACGTAACCCAACTTAATGTGTTGGATAAGGCGTCCTGGTGTGGCAACAATAAACTCAGCTCCATTTTCAATGGAAGTCCGTTGCTGCGACCAGTCGTTGGAATCGTTCCCTCCGTAAACGGCAATGGAGCTAACTGGCGCAAAGTAGCCAAAGCCTTCCAGCTGCTGGTCTATTTGAATGGCCAGCTCGCGGGTAGGAACAATTATTAGCGTATTAATATAGTTGAGCTTAATGGGCAACGAGGCCAACTTGTTAATAATAGGAAGAAGAAATGCTGCAGTTTTACCTGTTCCTGTTTGTGCGCAGCCAATTAAATCTTTTCCCTCTTGTATTATTGGTATTGCCTTTTCCTGAATGGGTGTGGGTGTAGAAAATCCGATGGCATTTATGCCATTCATCACATCGGGGTGAAAGTTGAATGAATCGAATGTCAATGTTTGATTCTTGTTAGTTAGCCTTAACTTGTTTATAGCGCCATAGCATTGTGCAATAGATCTTTGGGGCGCACCTGTTGCTGATGTAACATCTGCAAAATTAGCTTTTTAGTTGGAATTTGAATGCCATAAGTTAGCTGTAGTAGCCTTTTTTGATAGAACGCTATTTATTTACCCTTTGAGGCTTACATAACTTGGCTGGTTTGAGCATGATTTTGAGTATTGTTAGCCATTGGAATTATTAGGTAGTTGTTATCCTGCTACTTTTCATATACTTGCTCCCTTTTACTACCTTTGTCCATTCTATAATATTACAAGTAATGAGTTTTTCACTTTTTGGTTTGGGTCGAAAGAGGTACAAGCATGTATTTTTCGACCTAGACAGAACGCTTTGGGATTTTGAGCAGAACATGGTTGAAACCCTTCGCGATATATTCCGTGAGCACAGTTTGGATAGGGCAATACCTTCCTTCGATAGCTTTTTAGAAACCTTTACAACGCATAACGAGCGTATGTGGGAGGAGTATCGTCGTGGGAACCTACGAAAGGAGATACTCCGTTTCAAGCGCTTTGAGCTTACTCTGGCTGAGTATGGCGTAAAGGATATTACGCTTGCAAAAATAATTGGGGACCAGTACATAGAGATGTCTCCGCTAAAAACAGTGCTGATGCCCTATACCAAGGAGCTGCTTGCCTATTTGCATGGTAAGTATAACCTATACATTATAACCAATGGCTTTAACGAGGTGCAAATGGTAAAGCTTATGCGCTCGGGCATTGCCGATTACTTTCAGCGGGTGGTTACCTCAGAGATGGCTGGACACCATAAGCCTAAGGCAGAGGCCTTCGGATACTCGCTATCGCAGGCAAACGCTCGTAAAAGCGAGAGCATAATGATTGGCGACGATTTGGAAATTGATATTCTGGGTGCCAGGGATTTTGGCATGGATCAGATTTACTATAACCCCAAAGCACTTCCCCATAGCGAGAAGATAACCTACGAGGTAAAATCGTTGCTCGATATTAAGGAGATTCTGTAGCGCATGCAGCTACTTTACAGACGTATAATAAAATAAAAGAATTAGGTATTAATGAAACATCCACATAAAGTCCCCTATTTGGTTTGTAGCGACGAGGAGGGTAACCTTTTCGAAGATGAGTCGCTACAGGTAGCTGCACGCGTTGGCAATAGCATTATTGCCCTTAAGCCAACCGATTTTATAGAGCTTCCCTTTGGTAGCGATATGTTTAACCTGCCTGGCCGTATTCCGCTTGGCATAGATCCATTAACGGGCGAGGTTAAGCAGAGCGATATGGGTTATGCCTCGGCTGCGTTTGTTGCACCAGCACATACGCAAACCCATTTGGCTGCTTGGGTAACAGAACCTGGCGCACCCACACTACCGCTTTACGCCTACACAGCGCTTGGCTGGCTCGATGGTAAGTTCTACACCACTGCCGTGAGGGTTGACCCCGATAGGCGACAGGATTGCGACCAGTTTAACCAAAATGCGGTGGAACGTAGCGCTAAGCGAGAGCTTAAGGCAAATAAAACCAACCGATTGCTGGAGCATATTGCTCATTGCGCCACGGTGTACATTTGTCCTGCTGCGCGCAACTACTTTTTAAACCGATGGGAGGCACCGCTACCAACATCGCCAACATGTAACTCGCAGTGCTTGGGATGTATATCGTACCAACCAAAGGAGCACCCAATAACATCAACCCAAAATCGTATAACCTTTGTACCCACTCCAGAGGAAATAGCTGAAATTGCAACGGGTCATTTTGCCATTGCGCCCAACCCTATTGTTAGCTTTGGGCAGGGGTGCGAGGGCGAACCCATACTACAGTGGAAAACCATTAAGGAGTCTATTATCCTAATGCGTAAGGCCACCACAAAGGGTGTAATAAACCTCAATAGCAACGCTAGCTTACCCAATGCTGTTGATGAGCTTTGCAAGGCGGGGCTCGATAGCCTAAGGGTTAGCATGAATAGCGCTCGCGAACCACTTTACAACGCCTACTATAAACCCCGTAACTACACCTTCTCCGATGTAAAGGAGAGTATGCGTATTGCTCGTAGAAATGGTATTTGGGTTTCCATAAACTACTTTGTATTTCCTGGTATTACTGATACCGAGGCTGAGTTTGATGCGCTTTGCAACCTGATATCGGATTGCAAGATAAACATGATACAGTGGCGTAACTTCAATATCGACCCAGAGTGGTTTTTCCATAATGTTGAGGTTCCTAACGGAGGTAGTGCAATGGGGGTAAAGGTGTTTATGGATAGAATTAGGCAAAAGTTCCCCCATATGTACCATGGATACTTTAATCCTGGGAGGGAAATTATTGAGGAGTATTTACCCTTAGTTAAGTCACTGGACGCTTAGAAACCATATTGTTAGGAACTGTATGGCTATTTAATTTTTGTTATTTTATTTCTTGAGCTAAGCTTTTGTTGGCAAGTAAAGTTTAAGTCGGTAGCAAATGTGTTGCATTAGCGCCACAGTTTGTTGGTGTTTTATGCATATAATTTGGGTTAAGTATAGCATTATTCCCTGTTTTAAATGTTGGCTTGCTTTTTGAATTACATGCTGTGCTTAGCGTTAACAACTTTTTGAGATCTAATTGGTGGATGCCGAAAAACCATACGAGTAGGCATAATAAAAATTCTGGAAATGAAGTTCATTAAGCTATTTTTTGCTTCGGCTCTTTTGCTATTTATGGCAGGTGCCGCAAATGCTCAAATTTTTGTAGGAGGGAGTTTTAACTTTTCCTCTACAATGCCTAAAACTACTGTAGGCTCAACAACTACCGATGGAGTTCGTTATACAAATTTCACTTTAGCTCCAAGTGTTGGCTACTTTATGAGCGATAAAATTGCTGTAGGTGCTAGCGTTACATACAATTTGGATAGAACCAGAGAGGATGATGGTACCGAGACCATTGAGAGTAGAAATGTTTTTGGAATTGCTCCCTTTGCTCGTTACTATGCATTTCAAATTGGTAATGTATCGGTATTTGCACAAGGAACACTAAGCCTTGGCTTTGGTTCTGAAAACGAAAAGGTTGATGGTACTAAAACCGATGGACCATCAATTTTCACCTTTGGTCTTAATGTGGCTCCAGCTATTTCTTATGATTTAGGAGATAAGCTAACCCTTGAGGCTCGTTTGGGTGGGCTATACTTTAATCACTACAAGGAGTCCGATGAGGTTGCTGGTACCGATGTTTCGGTTGCTACAAACTCCTGGGGACTTAATGCAAGTTTATCAAGTATCTCTTTTGGCTTAATCTACAAACTGTAAGCGTAAGGGATTGTAAATAAAAAAGTTCGGAGATAATTCTCCGAACTTTTTTGTTTTAATTACTGTAGTATCGCTAGTTATAAGCGTATTATACTATTTATGGTTTGTAGGTTTACTCTAAAATGGTACTTCGTTATCAAAGCTTTGGTTTGGCTTTATGTCAAAGCTAAAATCGTCGTGTCCATTGGTTACGGGCGATTCCTCGCTCATTTTTGAGCGGAAGGTAAGTGACGGAGGGCTGTCGGCAGCACTTGTTTCACCATAAGGTTGATAATCAACAAAGTCAAGGTCAAGGAAACGAGCCTGTTCGTTGATAAATCGTAGCCTTACATCGCCAACAGCACCGTTACGGTGCTTAGCCACAATAATTTCGGCAATACCTTGGGTAGAGTTCCCCTCTTCGTCCTCAAGTAATCCGTAGTACTCCGGACGGTGAATGAATAGCACCATGTCGGCGTCCTGCTCAATAGCTCCCGATTCACGAAGGTCCGATAGCTGAGGTTTCTTGTTGGTTCGCGATTCAACACCACGGTTTAGCTGCGAAAGGGCAATAATGGGAACGTTTAGCTCCTTTGCAATGGCCTTTAGCGATCGCGAAATGGTACTTACCTCCTGTTCACGGTTACCCTTGGTTTCTGGGGGGCCGGTCATAAGCTGGAGGTAGTCGATAATAACAATGCCAATATCGTGCTGAGCCTTTAGGCGGCGACACTTTGCTCTTAGCTCGAAAATGGATAGGGCAGGGGTGTCGTCAATAAACACTTTGGCCTCGGTAAGGTTCTTAATCTTTACTGTTAGCTGTGCCCACTCGTGCGGGTCGAGCCTTCCAGAGCGAATTTTCTCCGATGATAGTCCCGATTCACTGGCAATTAAACGGTTAACAAGCTGCACTGCACCCATCTCAAGGGAAAAAACGGCAACAGGCGTTTTGTGGTCGACAGCCATGTTACGTGCCATGGAGAGCACAAAGGCTGTTTTACCCATCGCGGGTCGGGCGGCAATAATAATAAGGTCGGTTCGCTGCCATCCATTGGTCATGCGGTCAAGCTCAGTAAAGCCAGCAGGAACACCGCTAAGACCATCCTCACGTTTTCCGGCTTCTTCAATTTGGTGAAGCGCCTCCTTAACAAGGAGGTTAATGGGTTGGCTATCGCGCTTAATGTTACCCTCTGCAACCTTAAACAGCTCCATCTCGGAGTAGTCCAAAAGGTCATCAACATCAACGGTATCGTCAAACGCACGCGTTTGTATATCGCTCGATACTCTAATTAGCTCCCTTTGGATGTACTTTTGGGCAATAATCTTGGCATGGAACTCAATGTGAGCGGCAGAACCCACACGGGATGTTAGCTGGGCAATAAAAACGGGACCGCCTACCTCATCAAGGAGATTTTCTTTGCGTAGCTCCTCGGTAACGGTAAGCATATCAATGGGCTCTAACCTCCCTGATAAGTCTAGAATTGCTTTAAATATCTTCTGGTGAGACTCTTTGTAAAAACTTTCAACCTTAAGAATATCTACAATATCTAGCAAGGCATCTTTTTCTACCATTACTGCACCTAAAACAGCCTCTTCTAAATCAACTGCTTGAGGGGGAACTTTTCCTAGTTCAAGGCTAGCCATCTGGTTTTTTTGCTGCTTTGATCCTCGTCTTTCTGCCATTTAAAAACATTTTTTGCAAAGGTAGCTTTTCGATTTATAATACGCTTGCAACAAAAATGTTTTTAGTGTAATGGTTTTTTGTTTGGTGCTACAAGCCTGTATAAGCAGGCGTTTGAATCCTATTTGGATGGGTTTGTCGGTTCTATTGCTATATTTGTGCCACAGGTTGGGGTGTAAAATATTTCGGCCTATTTTACAATCGGGATTGCTTTATTCTAAAAACTTATACCCATGAAACAAATAGTTGTACTTGCAATTGCTGTTGGTGTTTTGTTTGCGTCGTGCGGGCAGCGGGGCGATAATATTGATTTAAGCAAGTCGTCGCTTTGCGTTGAGGTTAAGCGATTTGACAGTACCCTTTTCTCTATTCCTGTTGATAGTTTGGATGTAGCTGTAGCTGGGTTGCAGAGTGAGTACGGTACATTTTTTAATCTGTTTACCGAGGGTGTAATTGGAATTGGTACTCCTGAAAATCAGGATTTTGTTCCTCTGCTAAAGAGTTTTGTATCACACAGCATGGTTAGGGAAACGTATGGCGAGGTACAGCGGGTTTTTCCTAATACCAATGAGCTTAACCAACAGCTTACCAATGCGTTTAAGCGTTACCAGTACTATTTCCCAGGAGCGTATGTTCCTCAAATTTATGGTTTTGTTTCTGGGTTTAACAATTCCATTGTACTAGCCGATAGCTGCATGGGGATTGGGTTTGATAGGTATCTTGGGCGTGAGTCGGTTTACTACCCTCAACTGGGCATTGCGCGGTATCTTATTAATAATATGCATCCGAAAAAAATTCCATCCGATTGTATTAGAGCTTGGGCTATAGGGACTTTTGCCTTTAACGACTCTATTAATAACCTTGTTAGCCACATGGTGTACGAGGGGATGCTAATGCACTTTACTAAACGGTTGCTACCAGCTGAACCCGATAGCCTAATATTTGGCTTTACTCAGCAGCAAATGGATTGGTGCTACGGCAATGAGTCGCAAATGTGGACAACACTTGTTGAGCAGAAACTACTTTTCGATACAAATGCTTTTACAATAACTAAGCACATTAAGGAGGCTCCTTTTACCCATTCCTTTTCGCAGGATTCGCCCGGTAGAGCAGCTGTTTGGCTTGGCTATAGGATTGTGCAGGCTTACGTAGAGGCCAATCCCGATGTTACCCTTAAGGAACTTATGAATATTACCGATTATCAATCGATACTTAACAAGTCAAAGTATAGGCCTAGTTAGTTGTTACCTACCACTAGAACTTGAGGTTAAAGTTCCAATGCCAGCCCTTGCACCTTTTGGTTAAATTTACGTGTGCGGTTATAGTTGGTTTGCTTTAGTAGGTATTCTCCTCTGCGACGACCACCAAAGTAGAACTTTTCTAGTATAATGGCTCCTCCAGCGTATCCGGTAATGTAGTAACCGTTAAAAATGCCTAGCACACCAAGGCCAAGGGCTGTGGCATTTAGTGTAAAGTTGAAAGCCCCTTCTAGCGGTTTGCCTGCGTAAGCTATGCCAGCTCCAGGAATAAAGCTAATCCAGAAAAGGGTGTTCTCTTTTTTAAGTTTAGGTCTATTTGCTTGGGTGTAGAGCTCTTCTAGCGCCAAGGCAAGGCTATCTTTTTGGGAATTACTAAAGTTTGATTTTGTTATTGTACTCCTTAGTATATCTTTTGCGTCGTCCCATTTTAGCTGCTCATTTAGCGATAAGGCTAAAAGGATATCGTGCTTTGCTGCATAGTGGGCGTTTTGTTGCTCTTTAAGCTGTCGTAGCTCAAATTCTGTTAGGGTAAAATCTCCATTAAGGTAGTAGCATAGCGCCTTTTCAAAGTGTACAACGCTTCTGGTAGAGTCAGTAAGGAAAAATAGCGGAATACGCTGTAGGCTTGTTATGGCCTCTGCATATTGCTTTAGCTGCTTAAGGCTTTGCGCCTTTTGTATAAGAGCTTGGTTTTTTAGCTGAGGATTCTGCTCCATAAAGAAAACCCGCTCGTACTCAATTGCTGCAAGTTTATAGTTTCCAGCAAGGAATAGGCTATCGGCAAAGCTATTAGGCTTATGATTAGTTGAATACGTTACGAAGGGGAATATGAATATGAAACAGCACCCTGTAATTAATTGTTTTATCAAAGTCATCTCTGTATGCTTTAACGCTATATACACTTCCGTAGATGTTAGCCGCATACACTGCGGCAAAAAGAGTTCCTGTTGCTATTGTTCCTGCACTTTTAATTCCGCTTCTATTGTAGTTCTCTATAGCAATTGCTCCAATGATGGAGGAGGTTAACAGTGCCGAAATTCCTTCGCCAACCTTTCCCGCGTAAATTTTCCCTAAGCCTGGAACTATGGCCGATAGGGTTCCTGCAAGCAGGGGCGATTTGGGTTTAAAGTTGGCAATATCCTTGCTTAGCTGGCTTAGCGTTTCCTGATGCTCGGCTAGGTTATAATTCTGATATGTAAAAGAAGCCTCTAGCTGTTTAAAGGAATCCAAATCCCTTGCAAGTAGGGCTACTCCTGCTAGTTCTAGGTTAGCAAGCTCCTGTAGCTCCTCTGTTAAGCTATCGGTTTGGTTAATAGTCTCGTTGGCATTACTATAGTTGCCAATATGAGCGTAGCTAAGTGCACTAAAAAAACGGGCTTTATGGTAGAATTCTGCTGTGCTGGGGACTTTGGCTAGGAACGTAGCAGAGCTGTCAAGCTGCTTAAGGTTGTAGAATGCCCATCCCTTAATAAAAAGATAATTAGGATCTTGCGTGTTGTGTTTGTACTCTTTGCTGTTAAGAAATACAATGGCATCGTTGTACAGCTCGTTGCGTATAAGGTAGTTTCCAAAGGCAATATTGTCCTGTGCAGAGAACTGTGCCATTGCGCTTGTTGAAAAGCAAATTATAGTAACGCTGTAAAGTAAAAATCGGCTGAGTGTATGCATTACTTAAAGGAGTAGTAGTCGGTTGTTTCGTTCTTCTTGTGCGTGTGTGGGTCAACATCAATCTCGTGTATATCGGTTGCCGATATTCTATCGCATCGCATAAGCCTGTCTGCTGTTGATAGGAACGCCTTTAATCCGCCATACGTATGAAAAAGGTGCTTCCCATATTCTGAGCAGGTGGGATGGTAAAGGCACTGTGCCGATATCTGTGGCGATATAAACTTTTGGTATCCATACATAAAAGGTCCAAGTACAATGTTGGCCAGCGGTTTCCCTTTGCCAAAGCCAAAGGTCACCTTACGCTCAATAAATTGTGGGTTGGAATCATTGTTCGCAGCTATTAGAGTAATGTCGTTTGCTTGAAGCGAATTTTGAGCTTGGGTTGATTCTTGTGCTAATAGCATAATGGCCATTGCCATACACATACTCAGCAATAGTGTTGAATCAGCCCTACTTTTTAACAACCTTAGCATTGGTAGGTATTTTAAAGTCTAAAAAGCTACGATTAACTTGGTTACCCATAACTATATTGGTGTAATCCTTTCGACTAATAATTGAATCGTTCTTTGCAACGTAAGCAAACTCGGTAACTCGGGTGGGAACAATTGCCCCTCCAATAGTTTTAAAGTTGCTGTAAAAGGTTTTGTTGCTAATCTCATTCTTTTCGTTGTAGTAGGCTAGGTAAACAGGAACGTAATTTTCCAGTACCAATTCGGCCTCTACTATTTGGGGCTGTAGGTTAACAGGAGCTTTCCATCGCGTAATGGTAAGGTTTCCCTCAAAACGGCTACTTATTAGGTCAAAACCAACCGATTTTAGACCTACATCGGAGGTAGAGCCCTGCGACATAAAAAAGTAGAACACATCGGTGTTGGCCGAAAAAAAATCGTTTTGGTTTAGTATAACCTGGTTGGTTTCGGGGTAGTAGGCTTTAACCTCACCCTTCTCGTTTACAAACATGTAAAAATTGTTGGGGTAGGTGTAGCAGGCAACCATTCGCCTTTCAGCAGTGGAGAAGTACACATTTGCTTTTACGTTAACCAACTTTCCTTTGTGCGCCTTTTGAATGGTTAGATTTGCCGATATAGGATCATTTTGGGCTACAGCCAATTTAACCGCCAAAACAAAAATAGAAGTGGCAGCTAGTAGTATTACCTTCTTCATTAAACCTGTCAATTTTAAAAACAAAGATTGCAAAATTTCTCTAATTAATAGCATTGGTGCTTCTATAAGCAACTTTTAAGCCAAGTGTATGTGAGTGGGAGCAAAAAAACCCGGCTAGGGTTTAGGCTAGTCCGGGTTTAGGGTTTAAGCAGGCTGGAGTTTTAGCTAAACTAAAACATGCGTATTACAGTACAATAGTGCTAGCGTATATAGGTTTAGGTCTAGGTTGTTGCAAGGGATTAAGATTGGGGGATGCTTATCCCTTTTGCTAGCCAATACATTAAGAACTGTAACCTTTGGTTTATACTTGTTTACTTCATTAGTTGGGAAAAAACAGTATAAAACTCAAGCCATACACATACTAGATGAAATTTGTTGCCGAAAGGTTGCGTGAGGTTCAAAACTTTTTTCAACAAGCCCCACTTTTTATGATTAATTCCTAATGCTTTTCTAGCTTTTTATTTCGTTCTGTGCAGCATATTGGTTCTATCATCAGTCCTTTGCAGGTGTTAATAACTCTAACTTAAATTCTAATATGCTTGTAATGAAAAAATACATCAGCCTAATCCTTTTTGGTTTATTTGCTAATGCCCTTTTTGCTCAAACCGACTCAATTGCTCCGGTTAAAGTTATGACCCTTGGCGTTTTTCATTTTGCCTACAATAACTTAGATGTAGTTAAAACGGCAAAGGAAGATCAGGTTTCAGTACTTGATGAGCCTTACCAGTCGGAAATACTAGCCATTGTGAAGGCCATAGAGGAGTTTAACCCCACAATTATCGCCATTGAGGTACAGCCATCAAGGCAAGGGGTAATAGATTCGCTTTACCAGGCATATATTGCTGGCAGGCATACTCTAAAACGAACCGAAGTGCAGCAGCTGGGCTTTAGGATAGGGAAAAACCTGAATATCCCTACTTTGTACTGTGTTGACGATTGGGGCGCACATTACCCTGGTGTAATGGAGTTATTCTCCGACAGTTTACGCGCAGAAAAGTTTTCCAATTTTCAGATTGCGTCTCATAAAACGACAAAGGCATCGCGTATAGGTAGCGTTATTGAAGAGTTAGAAAAGCAGAACAATCCTGCTACAGTTAAAGAGAGCTTAGGAGGTTATCTTGATGGAATTTTTATGTATGAGGAAAAGCCTGGCGATTACGTGGGGGTTGACTTTCAATCGGGGCGATGGTTCAACCGTAACCTTAGAATTCTTAGAAACATTCAGAGAATACCGCATGGTGCAAACGATAGAATCTTAGTGATTTTTGGCGCAGGTCATCTTAACCTTTTAAATCCATTTTTTGATGCTTCAAGTAGGTATCAGTTTGTATCACCATTACCTTATTTAGCAAAGGCTAAAGGCATGGTTTTGCAGAAGTAGTAACCCGACAGTGTTGAGGCAAATTGCAAATCCCGATACGTACAATATTTTGTATGTGCTAATTTTATTATATTTGGTGGAATAGAAAAAAAGGAACTTGTACGTGGAGGTATCGATTGAATTTTTGGATAGATTGATAAATGAGGAGCGCTCTGCTCAGCACTCCCTTTATAGAATGTTCTCGTCCAGAATGTTCGGTATATGCCTTAGGTATGCTCCAAACCCCGATGTAGCAAAGGATATACTTCAGGATGGCTTTGTTAAAGTGTTTACATCAATCCGCACATTTCGTTCCCAAGGTTCTTTTGAGGGGTGGATGCGCAGGATTATGGTAAACACTGCGCTTGAGTACCATCGGAAGCGCTCCGACAACAACGAGGTAACCCTTGATGTTGCAGAGGGTTTGGATGGTGGGCACCACGAAACCGAACACGATTACACTTTTTTCCTGGATGTAGTTTCAAGGCTGCCAGAGCAGTATAGGCTTGTGTTTAATCTTTATGCCATTGAGGGTTACTCGCATAAGGAGATAGCCGATATGCTTAGCATTACCGAATCAACAAGCAAGTCTAACTTCTCTAGAGCCCGCTCCCTTTTGCGAAAAGAGCTTGAACGACTGAACGTTTATAGCTATGATGAATTTTTATGAGCCTATAGGAAATCCTGAGGATGAAGCCATTGCTTCCCTATCCACATTAGAGGTTAAGCCTCCTATGTCGGTGTGGCGAAATATTAGCTCCGAACTGGATGCTAGGCGGCATAGAAAAACGGTTAAGGGGTTTACCATTGCTGCTGCGGCAGCGGTAAGTGCTATTGTGGGTATTGGTAGCATCATCCTTTCTGGGGCCGATTTACGTGTTGATAGTAAACCCTTGCAAATGGCTAGCATGGGTAACAGCTCATTACCCCAAGTTACGGTAGAGTCTAGTAGTTCCTCTCCCAATAAACATAGTGCCTCTTTTGGTGCGGAGCAGGAAAGAGTATCCACTCTTAGCACTAGTTCAGAAAATAGCACGTTAATTACCGAGTCCTCACAACCACTACAACCTTTGGTTTCACTAAGCGCCAGTGTCTCAGAGCCTATTGTTGCTCATAAAGATTTTGTTGTAGCATTGGAAAAGCCTTCCAAAGGTGTGGTATTGCAAAGGAAAAAGACTTTTAGTGGAGGCAGTAATCCGTGGAGTCTCTCCTTTTCGGGCTCACCTGTTTACGCCTTCCATTCCGATGGCGCTCTTAATCAGTTTAAAACCGAAAACGAAGCGGGTATATGGTCCTGGGGATTCGATGTTCTTGTTGGCTACCAAACAACAAGAGGGTTCTCAATACACACGGGTATTGCCATAAGTCCTATAGGGCAGTTTGTTGGCGATGTATTTTTGGTTGATCCAAATTACGGAACGGTTAAAGTGAGCGACTACAAGGGTGCAAGCACTAGTTTGGGGTATGTTACGCTGGGCAACACCCAGCAGCGGCTTTTCGATTATCCCGATATGGCTAAAGTTTCATCGGAATCACTAAAAAAATCGAAGGTCAATCTTGTTTCTGTTCAGCAACGGCTATCTTACTTAGAGGTCCCCGTTTTAGTATCCAAATCATTTAGCGGAAAGCATGGTAGCTTTTTTCTGCGTACGGGTATGTCGTTTGGTGTGCTAGTTGGTAATAGAGCAGAGGTGTTTGGCACTGAGGATAATTTAAACGGAAGAACTGTAGGAATAAATCGCTACAGCTACTCCTGGGTTGGCTCCTTTGGTTTTGCCATTCCAGTGTATGGGAAAGCACACTTAATGATAGAGCCTTCATTCAAACTTTGGCTTGTACCTGTTGATGCTCCATTGGGTATAAGCTATCCATTCTCAACCACAGTTAAAGCAGGTATTTTAATCCCATTCTAAGGGTGGGTTTAAATGAATTTTTTGGTTACCTAGTTAAGAGTTTATTACGTTAACAAAGGTTGCACTAACTGCTTATCCCCATTATTTTTGCTAACTTTGCCGCGCATTTTTGCAAAGCATTCCCTTTGGTTTCAATGAGTACTGCTCGTGTAATTATACATAGCATAAAACATTTTCTAGGGGATAGTGTTTTGCAAGTAGTCCTCAACTACCATTAAAGCCGTTTTATATGAATTGCCCAGTAAATTTCCAGAAGCACTTTTTTGCAATCCTATCCTTGGTTAGCTTTGTTGCAGTTGTACTTGCCTTTATCTTTTTGCCCTGGCGAGGAGGCTGTGCTAGTTCTTTGGAGCAGGTTTACGTTTCTCCCGATTCCTCTACATTTATTCCAGGCGTTTATCAAGTGCCCATTCCCCATAAAATAACCTTTGCTGGCGAAGAGGTTCCCCTTCACTACTTTGATGTTAGGGAGAGCCTAGACCGTGAGCTGCAGGTTAACACCTTTTGGCACTCGCAAACGGTGCTACTTTTAAAAAGGGCTAATCGTTATTTCCCAATAATTGAGCCAATTCTAAAAGAGAACGGTGTTCCCGACGATTTTAAATACCTTGCTGTTGCCGAGAGTGCTCTTACACAGGCTGTATCTCCATCGCAAGCTGTTGGGTTTTGGCAAATTCTTGAAGGAACGGGTAAGGAGCTGGGGCTGGAGATAACAAAGGAGGTTGATGAGCGGTATCACATAGAGAAATCGACACAAGCAGCCTGTAAGTTTTTAAAGAAGAGCTATGATCAGTATGGCAACTGGACTATGGCTGCAGCATCGTACAACTTTGGTCGCAATGGCATTGCGCGTCAAATGGATAGGCAAATGAACGAGAATTACTACGATATGGTGCTTGGAGAGGAAACTGGCCGTTACGTTTTCCGAATTTTGGCTATTAAGGCCATTTTTGAGAATCCTCAGGCTTACGGGTTTTATCTTAATAAAGCAGATCTATACCCAGAGCTTAGGTACAAGGAGGTTAGCGTAGATAGTACTATCAGCAATATAGCGCAGTTTGCAAGCAAGTTTGATACTAACTATAAAATCATTAAGATTCTTAATCCCTGGTTGCGCGAGAATTACTTGAATAATAAGGTAAAGAAGAGTTATGCTATTAAGATCCCCCAAAAGAATTTTAGAGAGGTAGAGCAGTAAGCATTAGTATAGTGTAGTGTTTGCTGTAAGAAAAAGGGGTTAAGTACTGTAATTAAAGTAAGAGCAATGAGCGTTCAAAAGGGCGAAGCCGCCGAAATAGACATACTTGGAGCAAGGGTTCACAACCTTAAAAATGTTGATGTTACAATACCCCGCAACAAGCTAACCGTAATTACGGGACTTAGTGGTAGCGGGAAATCATCGTTGGCTTTCGATACCATTTTTGCCGAGGGGCAAAGGCGCTACATTGAGACCATGTCGGCATATGCCCGTCAGTTCTTAGGCACAATGGAGCGTCCCGATGTGGACAAGATAACTGGATTAAGCCCAGTTATCTCCATAGAGCAAAAAACAACTAACCGTAATCCCCGCTCAACCGTTGGTACAATAACAGAGATTTACGACTTTCTCCGTTTGCTATACGCTCGCGCCGCAATTGCATACTCCTCGGCAACAGGAGAGGAGATGGTTCGCTACACCGATGATCAAATTGTAAACCTTATACTTGAAACGTTCAACGGGAAAAAAACTGCGGTTCTTGCTCCCATTGTTAGGGGGCGTAAGGGGCATTACAAGGAACTTTTTGAACAGCTTCGGCGTAAAGGGTATCTGCATGTTAGGGTCGATGGTGAGATTATGGAGATGCGCCCAGGCATGAAGCTCGATAGGTACAAAATCCACCAAATTGAGCTTATGGTGGATAAGCTAAAGGTGGAGGACGAAACCCGAAAGCGCTTGTCCGACTCGGTGCTAACAGCAATGACCCAAGGTAAAGGAACCATTGTGGTTCTCGATATGGAAACCAACGACTACCGTTACTTTAGTCGCCACCTAATGTGCCCAACAACGGGATTGTCCTACGATGAACCAGCGCCCTATACCTTCTCGTTTAACTCGCCACAGGGTGCATGTCCGCGTTGTAACGGTTTGGGAACGGTAAGTGAGGCCGACCTTTCGCGCATTATACCCGATCCCAAAATAAGCATAAAGAAGGGCGGGATAGAGCCGCTAGGCTCTTATAGGAATGCCCTTATATTCTGGCAGCTAGAAGCCATTGCTAGTAAGTACGGATTTAGCCTTGCCGATCCAATTGCTGATATACCTGAGGAGGCCCTTAACGTTATTCTGTATGGCTCAACAGAGCAGTTTAAGCTAAAGCACGAGTCCATTGGCTTGTCTTCGTCATACTTTCTCTCCTTCGAGGGGGTGGTAAGCTATGTGCAGAATCATCAGAGCGAGGATTTAACGGGTAAAGGACAGCGATGGGCCGACCAGTTTATACGACACGTAACCTGTCCAGCGTGTTCAGGATCACGCTTAAAGGAGGAGGCTTTATACTTTAGAATTGATGGCAAAAGCATAGCGCAGCTAGCATCTATGGATATAGCTAGCCTTTCCCAATGGCTTATTGGTGTTGAGGATAGGCTAACTAAGCGTCAGAAAACCATTGCAACAGAGATTCTTAAGGAGATTCGTGAACGGGTGGGCTTCCTGCTCGATGTTGGATTATCCTACCTATCGCTAAATAGAGGCGCTGCCTCGCTATCGGGTGGAGAGAGCCAGCGTATTCGCTTGGCTACACAAATTGGATCCAAACTGGTAAACGTGCTTTACATTTTGGATGAGCCTAGCATTGGCCTTCATCAGCGCGATAATGTTAGATTAATCGAATCACTAAAATCGCTTCGCGACACGGGTAACTCCGTTATTGTTGTTGAGCACGACGAGGAAATGATTCTTGCTGCCGATTATGTGGTTGACATGGGGCCTAAAGCAGGACGACTGGGTGGTAAGGTGGTGGCCTGTGGAACTCCTTTGGATATAGCTAAGTCCGACTCGCTAACCGCCCAGTATCTAAGCGGCCGGCTGCAAATCCCTACTCCCCAATCGCGTCGTCAGGGTAATGGACTATTTATAAAGGTGATTGATGCGGCTGGTAATAACCTCAAAAACGTTTCTGTAGATTTCCCTCTTGGTAAGTTTATTTGCATAACAGGTGTGTCGGGTAGCGGAAAATCTACTCTGATTAATGAAACGTTGCACCCAGCAATAGCTCAAAAGTTTTACCGTGCAATGCAGGAGCCCTTGGCACACGAGCGCATTGAGGGTCTGGAGCATATCGATAAGGTTATTGAGGTGGACCAATCGCCGCTTGGCCGTACACCACGCTCAAATCCATCAACCTACACAGGCGTTTTTACCGATATTCGTAAGCTGTTTGAGCTAACACCCGAGGCCAAAATTAGGGGCTACAAATCGGGGCGTTTCTCCTTTAACGTTAAGGGTGGGCGTTGCGAAACCTGCAAGGGAGCTGGTGTGCAAACCATTGAGATGAACTTCCTTCCCGATGTGTACGTTAAGTGCCGCGACTGCAATGGTCAGCGCTACAATCGCGAAACCCTTGAGGTAAAATACAAGGGCAAAAGCATTAGCCAAGTACTGGATTTAACAATAAACCAGGCTGTTGAGTTCTTTGAGAACATTCCCAACATCTACCAAAAAATTAAAACGTTACAGGATGTTGGCCTAGGCTACATTACCCTAGGGCAACCATCTACTACCCTCTCTGGTGGTGAGAGTCAGCGTGTTAAACTTGCCGCCGAACTAGCAAAGCGCGATACTGGCAAAACCCTTTACATTTTGGACGAGCCAACAACAGGTTTGCATTTTGATGATGTTAGGGTGCTCCTAGATGTGCTTAACCGCCTTGTTGACAAGGGTAATACGGTTATTGTAATTGAGCACAACATGGATGTAATTAAGGTTGCCGACCATATAATTGACCTTGGCCCAGAGGGTGGTGCTGGAGGCGGAAAGCTTATTTGTACAGGTACCCCAGAGGAAATTATGAACGTGGAGGGAAGCTATACCGCAACCTATCTTAAACGCCACCTAGAAACCACAGGGCAGCTAAGAATGCAGTAGTTGAGGAAGACAAGGAAGTAGAGGAAGATAAGGAAGTTGAGGAAGATCGAGGAATAAATGGTGTCACTGGAAGTTCCCGGGAGTCAACGGAAGTTGATGGAAAAGAACGGAAGTAGTCGAAAGACAACCGAAGTTATCGGAATACTGTAACTCGTAACAAGTAACCTGTAACTAATTAGAGGAATTGAAGAAGACAACGGAAGTAGTCGGAATTGTTTAAGTGCTCTTCAACCCCAGCGGGGTGGCATATTTATAGATAGAAAGGGCTCCCTCTTTTCTTTAAACCCCGAAGGGGTGAAACAGCAGAAGAATTACAAGAATAGGATGAATTTGAAGAAGTTAACGGAAATTGTCAGAGATCTGTAACTCGTAACAAGTAACCTGTAACTAATTGGGAAGAAGAGGAAGTGGATGGAGTAAGAGGAAAATAACGGAAATTGTCAGAATTCTGTAACTAGTAACTAGTAACTTGTCACTAAAAGGAGACAACGAAATTGGCAATTTGTAATCTGCAACACTTAAATTCGTGTAAATCCGTATCATTCGTCTAATTTGTGTTCCAATCCTAGCATTCGTAAAATTCGTATTCCATCAATAAATTTAAACCCAAAACAATGGAAATAAAACTAGTAATTAACGGAACTAACGGCTCGTTTAGAGCTTACGAGAACAATGTTGAGGCTGGTTTTATAAGCTTTGCATTGCCCTCAATCTCCACAATTATACTGGAGCACACAGAGGTTTTCCCTGAATTTTCGGGTAAAGGAATTGCCAAAAAATTAGTACTTTCAGCACTTGACTACGCTAAGGAGAACAACCTAACCGTTGAGGCTGTTTGTGAGTATGCTCAAAAGGTAATAGCTAACCTGTAAAGATTGCTAAATGAGCTTCTTAGCGTTGTTGTATTTACAAAATGTATATTACGAATAGCGTAATTATTTATGAGAAAAGAAGTTCAAATTATTTGCGAGAACACAGGTGAAAGGCATATTCTACAACCCGGAATGAGCCTTTCGGAGATAGCTAAGCATCTTAACATTGCCCTTAGCAATCCCATTCTTGGTGCTATGGTCAACAACGAGCTAAAAGAGCTCGACTACGAGGTTTACTCGCCCAAAAACATCCGTTTTATCGATATTACCCATGCAGCAGGGATGCGCATTTACCAGCGCTCGCTGTTCTTTGTGCTGCAAAAAGCCGTTCGCGATATTCTACCCAACGCAAAGGTGCGCTTTGAGCATGCCGTTTCTAAAGGTTTTTACTGTGAAATTGATGGCTGCACAGAGCCCATAGAGCTGCCTCTTATTTTTCGTATAGGCGATAGGATGCGTGAAATTATTGCTGCCGATCTTCCTTTTCGTCGCGATAAGATGCTTACTACCGATGCCATTAAGCTATTTGAGCAGCTGGGTTATACCGATAAGGCCAAGCTATTTACATCGCGCCCAAAGCTCTACTCATCGGTTTACTTTTTGGATGACATGGCCGATTACTTTTTTGGTTGCCTTGCTCCATCAACAGGTTACCTTAAAGTGTTCGATCTTGTTAAGTACTATCAGGGAATGCTACTAATGATTCCTAAGCGCCGTAAGCCCAATGAGCTGGAGGATATCGTTATCCAGAATAAAATGTTTGATATTTTTCAGGAGTACAAGGATTGGGTTGATATACTTGGTGTGGGAAGCATTGCCGCTATTAATGAACAGGTTAAGGCAGGTGGCGCCAGTGAGCTTATAAAAATATCGGAAGCGCTGCACGAAAAAAAGGTTGGCCAAATTGCCGATATGATAACCAGTCGCAAAAACGGAGAAGGGGTGCGCCTTGTGCTTATTTCGGGGCCATCATCGTCGGGAAAAACAACCTTTGCCAAGCGTTTGGCTATTCAGCTTAAGGTTACTGGACTTAAACCCTACACGCTTTCGCTGGACAACTACTTTGTTGATAGAGATAAGACCCCTCTCGATGAGCATGGTGAGTATGACTTTGAGAGCCTACATGCCCTTGATATTGATAAGTTTAACGAGGATATGGTTAGACTCCTCAATGGCGAGGAGGTGGAAATACCTAAGTTTAGCTTTGAGCAGGGAAAGCGTTTCTACGATGGTACCAAAATGCAGATTGAACCTCATGGAATAATTATACTTGAGGGAATTCATGCGCTAACCCCCGAGCTAACGCATAAAATTCCTAACAAACAGAAATTCAAGGTTTACGTAAGTGCCCTTACATCGCTTTCTATCGATGGCATAAACCGCATTCCAACAACCGATAACCGCCTAATTAGGCGCATAATTCGCGACTTTAGGTACAGGGGCTATAGCGCACTGGATACTATTAGGCGCTGGGAGAGCGTACGTCGCGGTGAGGACCAAAACATATTCCCTTACCAGGAGGAGGCCGACGTAATGTTCAACTCTGCTCTTCTTTTCGAACTTGGTGTGCTTAAGCGCTATGCCGAACCAATTTTAAGGGAATTGCCCCCAAATGTTCCTGAGTATGCAGAGTCCACCCGACTTTTAAAGTTTCTTAGCAACATAAGTCCCATTCCCGATGAGGATATTCCTCCAACCTCCATTATCAGGGAGTTTCTTGGTGGCAGCACCTTTTCTTATAAGTAAGGATTTTTTGATACGTTTAAAAGTGGGATTGCAAATTTGTAATCCCACTTTTATTCTAACCCTGTTTATGTGC
>DHVO01000188.1:19808-29275 GCA_002412705.1 Bacteroidales bacterium UBA5206
ACCAAAGTTGATAACTTTACTGCAATTGTTTATAAATCATCAAATTGATAGTGGTTCTTAACTTTTAATAATTATAAATTTGATAAATGGTTGCCGGTTTAAAATTTAAAAAATGCGCTAGAACTAAACATTTACAGCCATTTGGTGGTGTGGTATTGTATTATTTTACTATACTTGTACTAAAATAACCGCAACCCGAACATAAGTAAATAAGTGCGGGCACTATGATGAGATCTTTCGTACTTCTTTTTAACATGATAGGTGTGCTTTTCCTCAATTTTATGTTGAGCGAAGATGTGTCCCTGTCTATGGATGTTCCAACAGAGGTAAGTGCAGGTGCCGAATTTGATGTTGAAGTAACCCTCAAAAAAGGAACCCTAGCCAGTTTTGCAAGGTTTCAACAGGATTTACCACTAGGTTTATCTGCTCAAGCCGTTGATCCAGCAAACTCCAACTTCACCTTCGAGAATCAAAAGGTAAAATTTATTTGGCTCCGATTGCCAATGGAATCGGAATTTAAGGTGATGTATCGCATTAGGGTCGATGAGCGGCTTAAAGGGCAGTTCGATCTTAAGGGCTTATTCTCGTACATAGAGGGGAACGAGCGCAAATCGGTACCCGTAGGGTCCAATGCCATTGTTATTCGCCCATCTAGCAAAATAAATCCAGAACTTATTGTTGATATCAACGAGTTCCAAAACCTTGTACCCGCTCAGCCTCCCGTATCGTTGGTTGCTAGCAACGTACGCTGCATAAGGCAGCAACCCTACGTTTCTGGCGACAATAACGATATGATTGTTAATGTATTGGTTAGCAAGGGTAGCACAGAGAAGTTTGCTAAAATAGAGGAAACTGTTCCTCAAGGATACAGAGCCGAGGCCATAGAAACTCGCGATGCCATTTTCTCTTATAAAGATGGTGTAGTTAAGTTTATTTGGATGAATCTTCCTGCCGAGCAACGTTTTGTTGTATCCTATAAGCTAATTCCCGACAATGGTGTTGGTGAGGCCAATCCTAAGATCGACGGCAAGTTCTCATTTATTCTTAACGATGCAACACAGGTAATTGATGTGGTACAACGTGAGGTAAACCTAACTTCGCCCGATTCAAAGGCTATAGAGGGACTTATCTCTTCGGTTCCCGCACCAAACCTTAGCATACCTACAGGGAAGCAACCCACAAGTACAAGTTTTACTCCTGGTGCCGATGGCGCAGTAGATATTCCCGTTGAGTACAGAAAAATTGAAGGAAAACCAAGGCGTACCTCTCAGCCTACCGTTGATATGGTAAACATGCTGGAGCCTGAAGATGGCGTTTACTACAGGGTGCAAATTGCTGCAGGCCATAGATTGGTAAACGTAAAGCGTTACTTTGGCAAGTATAATATTAAGGAGGAGGTTAGAACAGAAGAGCATCAGGGCTGGTACAAGTACTCTATTGGCTCATTCCCTGAGTACAAGTTGGCTCGCGATTATAGGGTAAACCTTTGGAATACTACCCCAATAAACGATGCTTTTGTTG
Organism: Bacteroidales bacterium UBA5206; assembly: GCA_002412705.1. Lineage (GTDB taxonomy): Bacteria > Bacteroidota > Bacteroidia > Bacteroidales > Tenuifilaceae > UBA5206. Next base: position 21,330 of record DHVO01000188.1, read on the forward strand.
CGGCCTACAATAATGGAACTCGCATTACAGTTCAGGAGGCACTTATGATTACTAACCAGCAATGGTATCGCTAGTTATAGAATTGGCTAAACTATGCAAAAGATAAACTTTACATACCGCTTTTTAACCATTCTGGCACTGCTTCTCTTTGCCCTTGCGTTTAGCGCGCAAGCTCAGGAGGAGGAGAAGAACTATTGGGAAACACAGCTTGAAGAAGAGGTTGAGGTGCTAAATCCAGTTTACAAACCGGTAATTTCCTTTGGTGCTGGGGTATTCAGCTTTTTAGGCGATGTAAAAAGCCCAGGCATGTCGCCCCTTGCTGGCCAGTTTGGTTACCGCGTAAACATGTCCACCCTTTTTGGGAAGAAAAACTTTTTTAAGCTCAACTTCTTTGTGATGATGGGCAGTGTGCGTGGGCACGATTTTGACTACTCCTTAAAGTTTCAGCAGAACCCAGCATTGCTTCCTGTTGATAACGATGGCAATCCCATTTACTTTAACTCTGCCTTTAGCACCGATTTTTTTGAATTTGGTGCAAACGTAGAGTATGGCTTTGGCCATTTTTTGGGAGCCGATAAAAAGTTTAGACCCTTTATTGCTCTGGGTGTGGCACCACTTCAGTTTACCCCCAAGGGCGATTTACGTAATGGGAGCGGGGGGTACTATCACTATTGGAACGATGGCACAATTCGCAATATAGCACAATCTGACCCAAACAGCTGGGCTTCAACCGTTATTAGTCGCGACGGAAAGTACGAAACCGACCTTTCCAAGCAGGACTACTTTGGGCAGGGTTCCTACTCCCGCACCTCAGTGGTATTTCCCCTTGAGGTGGGCTTCGACTTTTATTTGTCCGATAGGGTTAGCCTACGCGTTGCATCGTCAATTCACTATGCGCTTACCGATGATATTGACAACTTAAACCCCACTGCAGCAAAAAAGTACGGGATAAAGGACAATGGCTTTGGCGATATGTTCACATTTACGTACTTCTCTCTTAATCTAGACTTGTGGTCGGATCCTAAGACCATGCTTATTGAGAAGATGTTTGCTGATTACGACTTTGATTATCTTCTAATTGCCGATGAGGATGAAGACTTTGTTTTCGATATAGCTGATGAGTGCCCAGGTACACCGCTAGGCGTTGCTGTTGACACTCTTGGTTGCCCTCTAGATTCTGATACCGATGGTATTTTTGACTATATGGATGATGAGGCAAATACCCCAGTTGGAGCTATTGTTGATGAGCGTGGGGTGCAGCTGTCGGAGGATGTTCTTTCAGATATGTTTAACTTTGGCGACGCAGTTCTTAGGAAAGAGGTTCGTGTTATTCCTGTGGCTCCAATTTGGACACGCAGCGTAACCTTTACTCCTGGTGTAATTCCTGATAAGTTTAAAGCTGTTGATGCCGATGCCGATGGCTATATCTCATTTGCAGAGCTCCTTGCAGCTATTGATAAGTACTTCGATCAGGATTCTCAATTTACAGTGGACGATGTGTATGAACTTAACGACTTTTTCTTCTCGCAGTAAACTGGTTTATCCCAAAATAAGAAAGCCCCTTAACAAGGGGCTTTTTACATTTATATAGGGCATATGTTAACGTTTCATGTACCTATCCATCTCCCTTTTGGTGTCCTTGGACTTAAGGTCTTCGCGCTTATCATGTAGCTTTTTACCGCGGGCAAGGCCTATCTCTAGCTTCGCAAGCCCTTTGTCGTTTACAAAAAGTTTAATGGCAACAATGGTTAAGCCCTTCTCCTGCGATTGGCGGTGTAACTTGCGAAGCTCCTTTCCTGTTAGTAGGAGCTTTCTTGGGCGCTTGGGCTCATGGTTATTGTATGTGCCAAAGGTGTACTCGGCTATGTGCATTCCCTTAACCCATAGCTCTCCTTCAATAAAATGGCAGTAACAGTCAACTAGGCTGGCCTTACTCTGCCTAATGGACTTAATCTCTGTCCCTGTAAGCACAATTCCAGCAACGTAGGTTTCAATTATCTCAAACTGAAAAAAGGCCTTTTTATTCTTTATAACTATCTTATTATTTGCCATGGTGTTATGCTATTGTTAAGCTGAATAGAGGGCTTAGTAAGAGCTCAATTATAAAAACTATCATTACAAAAAGGAGGAATAGAATAAATACGTAACCAACTTTTCGTTCAGCTTTTATGCTAAGCATTGGTCCTATTCCTTTGTAAAAAAGGAATAAGCTGTATAGTCCAAGCAGCATAAAGAACATTCTAGAGGTGGGCATAAAGCGCGATATTGAAGCAACCACAAAGAATACCGAAGACGAAAAGGTAACCAGCTTAAGTGCATTGGTTATACTTTTGGTTCCACCAAACGATACAGATAGCTCATTTGCAACATACGAAATGGCTAGTATTCCAAGAACTCCATTTATAAAAGCGGCAAGCAGGTGCCTAAATGCGAACCACGCGTTGTGGCTTATTAAAAACACACCTAGAAACGTTACTGCGGAGCAAATAGCCATTAGTGGAACAATAAACCCCCACACAAGTTGCGATTTGGTCTCCACTTTAGCCTGTTCGTTTAGCCAAGCCGTATCGGGATCTACTATTGTTTGGGCAATGCGCTTTAAATTGCTTATGATATCATTTGTTGTGTATCGGCTCATGAAAGTCGTTGGTTTTAGGACAGTGTACAAAATTAGCTAATTTTACACCATATACTACAATTCTACTATTAAGGATGCCAGATAACCACTACGAACTAATTACTATACTTGGCCCAACGGCAGTAGGCAAAACTGCTGTGGCTGCCAACTTAGCTTTAGCTATTGATGGGGAGATAATTAGCGCCGATTCACGCCAAGTTTACCGAGGGATGGATATTGGTACCGGCAAGGATTTAGCCGATTACACAATCAATTCCATTAGCATACCCTATCACCTTATTGATATTGCTGATGCTGGCGATAAGTACAACGTTTTCAGGTTTCAGTCCGATTTTCTTTCTGCTTACAACCACATTAGGCAGCAGGGGAAGCAGCCTATTCTGTGTGGTGGAACGGGAATGTACATTGAGGCTGTAACCAAGGGGTATAAAATGGTTAGCGTTCCAGTTAACGAGCCACTTAGAGCGGAACTTGATACCAAGTCGGATGAAGAGCTGGAGCAGATGCTCCGTTCCTTAAAGCAGGTCCATAACCGCTCCGATTTTGATACCCGCAAGCGCACCATCCGCGCCATAGAGATTGAGCTGCACCAGCAAAGCAGCGGGCATAGCTTTTCTTTTCCAAGTATAAATAATATCTATTTTGGAATTGCTGTTGATAGGGAGGTAAGGCGTAACCGCATAACCCAGCGGCTAAAGGATAGACTTCGTGAGGGGATGATTGAGGAGGTGCAAGGTCTTATTAGTGCTGGTGTACCCGTTAGTACCCTTATATTCTATGGGCTGGAGTATAAATTTGTGGCCATGTACCTTGTTGGTGAGCTAACATACAACGACATGTTCTCGCAGCTAAATGCCGCTATCCATCAATTCGCTAAAAGGCAAATGACCTGGTTCAGAAAGATGGAGCGCAGCGGCGATACAATTCATTGGGTTGATGGTACTTTGCCAATGAATGAGAAAATCAATCGGATTATGAATACTATACAGCAATACCGTTAAAATTTGTAACTTGTTAACTACTAAGTAAAAATACCTCTTAAATGACGACTCTTGGACGCGATATAGATGCCTTACTTAACCGCAATTCCGCTGGAAATATAAGTTTTATCGGTTTTTTCTCTACCCATAATGCCATAGAGGTAAAACCGGTGAACAGTTCTGTTTTTGCAAGCGGTGTTAGCGATGAGCTGTGGTGGTACTCAGCAGCCGATAATATTGCGGATTTTAAACAGTTCCTAAAGGATTTAAAGGGTAGGGTAGCTTACCTTGCAGTACTTACCGATGAGCAGCTGGCCTTAGTAAAAGAGCACTATAGTATTGAGTGGACATTATCGTGCATGCGTTACATTCTCCCAAATAATGTGTCTATTAGCAATTTACAGGAGGATATTAACCCTAGTAAGCTTAAAGTAACCGATGCCAATAAAGTGTTTACCAACTCTAATTACAGCGCATACACCAACCCTGTTTATATTGCAGGCCAAATTGCCAATGGCCCATCGGCTGGAGTGCGCCTTGATGGGAGTCTTGTTGGGTGGGCACTAACGCACGACGATACCGCATTGGGCATGCTCCATGTTTTAGACGACTATAGGCGCAAAGGGATTGCTCGTGCTCTGGTAGTATCCCTAATTCAACAGGTTAGGCAAAGTAATCGCATCCCTTTTACCTATGTGGAGCATAGCAATGAGGCTTCCAATGGATTGGTGCGTTCGTTAGGATTTGTTCCCGATAGAAATGTGCATTGGGTTAAAGTAAACCTTAAATAGGAATTGGTATCAGAATAACTGTGTCTATATAAAGAATGAACATTAACTAAATACAAATGGTAAACGCTATGAGAAAGGTAAACCTACTACTAATGGTTATGGCTTTTGCAGCAACGTTCCAAGGATGCCAGCAGGCAGACGACAAGGGGGCTAGCGCTCCCATTCAGATTAACAATGAGCTAACCGCCGACGAGATTAGCAAGGGAATCCTTAGCCCCGAAGTGCTTTGGAAGTTTGGCCGGGTATCTGGTGCCGAGGTGTCACCTTGCGGGAAAATGGTGGTTTACGGCATTAGCCGTTACTCTGTACCCGACAATAAGGGTGTTACTAACCTTTTTATTGTTGATGTTGAGGGCGGAGAACCTCGCCAGCTAACCGACAACGCAGGTAGCGAGTTCGATGCGCACTGGCGTCCCGATGGTAAGCGAATTGGTTTTATCTCAACCCGTGGCGGCTCTGCGCAAATGTGGGAGATGAATCCCGATGGTACCGATATGGTTCAGGTTACCAACATTGAGGATGGCATTAACACCTTTAAGTACGCTCCATCGGGTGATAGAATCCTTTACACCAAGGATGTTAAGTTTGTTAAGGTTACAGGTGCCGAGATTCATCCCGATATGCCAAAATCTACAATGAAAGTTTACGATAACCTTATGGCTCGCCACTGGGATCATTGGGAAGATGGTGCTTACAGCCACATCTTTGTTGCCGATTATAATAACGGTAAGGTTGGTACAGGTAAGGATATTATGGAGGGAGAGATTTTTGAGGCTCCCCTTTCTCCATACTTCGATGCTGGCGATATCACCTTTAGCCCTTGTGGAAAGATGATTGTGTACGCTTGCAAAAAGCAGTACGGAAGAGATTTTGCTGTTAGCACAAACTCCGATCTTTTCCTTTATAACATAGAAACTGGCGAAACCAAGAACCTAACCGAGGAAAACGTTGGTTACGATAAGTATCCTGCATTCTCGCCCGATGGCAAAATGCTTGCATGGCAAAGCATGGAAACCCCAGGTTACGAGAGCGATAAGCACCGCCTGTTTGTGATGGATTTGGCTACTGGAACCAAACAGTACCTTACCAAAAACTTTGACCAGAACGCCGACCAAATTACCTGGAGTGCCGATGGTAAGTTTATCTACTTTATTAGCGGAACTAAGGGTACTGAGCAGCTTTACAAAATGGATCCTCAAACCCTTGAAATAGCTCAAATTACTACAGGTAAGCACAACTACTCTTGGTTTGGTTTTGGCAATGGTGCTTTAGTAGCTCAAAAAATGAGCATGAGCATGGCTGCAGAGCTTGTTCGTGTTGATGAGGCTACTGGTGCCGATACTCAGCTTACTTTTACCAATAAGAATATTTACGAGAATATTAAAATGGGCGAGGTGCAGGAGCGTTGGGTTAAAACAACCGATGGAAAGGACATGCTTGTTTGGGTTATTCTACCTCCTAACTTTGATGCAACAAAAAAATATCCAGCGCTTCTTTACTGCCAAGGTGGACCACAAAGTACCGTTGGACAGTTCTTTAGCTACCGCTGGAACTTCCAAATTATGGCTGCTCATGGCTATGTTGTTGTTGCTCCAAATCGTAGGGGTGTACCATCGTTTGGACAGGAGTGGAACGCCCAAATATCTGGCGACTATAGCGGTCAGAATATTAAGGATTACCTGAGTGCAATTGACGATGTTGCCAAAGAGTCATGGGTTGATGCCGATCGTTTAGGTGCAGTTGGTGCTAGCTATGGTGGGTATTCTGTGTACTACCTAGCAGGCATGCACAATAAGCGCTTTAAAGCATTTATTGCTCATAATGGTATGTATAACTTCGAGAGTTTTTATGCAGCTACCGAGGAGACCTTCTTCCCTAACCATGACTTTGGTGGTTCTTACTGGGATAAAGAGAATAAGGTTGCTCAGCGTACCTTTGCCAATAGCCCTCATAAACTGGTTCAGAACTGGGATACACCTATTATGGTAATTGTTGGCGAAAACGATTTCCGTATCCCTTACACAGAAGGTTTACAGGCATTTAATGCTGCTCAGCTACGCGGAGTGCCTAGTAAGCTGCTTATGTTCCATAATGAGAATCACTTTGTAACCAAACCTCAGAACGCCATTATTTGGCAACGCGAGTTCTTTGGATGGTTAGACCAATGGTTAAAAAAGTAATCCTTTATAGATAATAGGAAGCCACTCAGTTTTGGGTGGCTTCTTTGTTTTATAGGATTGTGATGACAAAGAATAACCGTGCATTCACCCAATACTGTGCTCTTATCTTTTCTAGGCTATCATATAATGTTTAGCGTCTTAAATCTAACATCTCAAATCTATTTCCCCCTTTTTGTTGAAACACTATAAATAATAGTTTATTTTGCTATTCTAAACCCAAACCAAAATAATTGCTCATGCCCAGAGTAATTTATATCCTTACAGTTAAGTTTCTCTTTGTTGCCCTATTGGTGGGTACCCCAACATGTTTTGCTAAGGCCAACCAGCAAATTCCCGAAAGTACGGCAAAGCTTATAAATAGAAATTCACCCTATGAGCAGCAGCTAGAGCAGCTAAATGGTATTGCAGACTCTCTGTTTCCCGTCTCTCCAGATGTAGCCCTTGCTCTTGCCCAAGAGGCACTAAAACTTGCCCAAAAAGAGGGCGTAGAGAAAGATGTAGAGGCGCAAGCATTTAAAATGGCAACATTTTATAGCAACTTGAGCCAGCATGGTAAGGCTCTCGATTACCTTCGTATCTCGTTGGATTACTCAAAGCAGCAGGGAAATAGCATTTATCAAGCAACCATTCTAAGGCGGATTGGCAGTGCGTACTACTACATTGGCTACTACGATAAAAGTTTGGAAGCCTTTATGGAGGCCCTTGAGATATCAAATAGCCTATCCGATGATGATGGTGCCGCTGCGGCTTATAATAATATGGGGCTAATTTATCAGGTTAGGTCTCAGTACGATTTGGCCATGGATAGCTACCTAAAAGCGGAGGATTTATTTAAGCAGCTCAACGATGAGCCTAATAGGTCGTTAGCCTTACTTAACATAGGCAATATATATTACTTTAAGGGCGACTTGGACGAAGCGCTTAGCTACTACACACGCTCCGTTGAAATATCAAAACCAATAAATAAGATAGACAATGTGGCGCTGGCCTACCAAAATATGGCGCTTGTTCACGAGCTAAAGGGAAATCTTACAACCTCATTAACATATAGTGTTGAGTCGTTGGAACTTTACCGTGAATCGAACAATGAATATGGTATAGCCAGCTTATCCAACAATATAGGGAACTACTATATGGAGCAGGCCGATTATGCATTAGCCGAAAAGTATTTTAAAGAGGCCGTTACAACATCAGAAAAAATTGGTTCCCTGTCGTTAAAGCAAATTTCCTACCTCTCCTTATCTTACTACTTTGAGCAGCAACAGAAGTACGATTCGGCGCTTATATACTTTAGGAAGTCGGTTGAGTGCAAGGACAGTATCTCAAATAGGGAAAGCGATCAGAAAATTGTTGAGCT
>DHVO01000044.1 GCA_002412705.1 Bacteroidales bacterium UBA5206
AGTCTATAATTACTTGGTCAAAGTCATCGCCTCCAAGGTGAGTATCACCGTTGGTCGATTTTACCTCAAACACACCATCGCCAAGTTCAAGAATAGAGATATCGAAGGTACCTCCACCAAGGTCGAAAACGGCAATTTTCATGTCGCTCGACTTTTTGTCAAGACCATAAGCAAGCGCAGCAGCAGTAGGCTCGTTAATAATACGACGTACCTTTAAACCAGCAATTTCTCCAGCCTCTTTGGTTGCTTGGCGCTGCGAGTCGCTAAAGTAAGCAGGAACAGTAATAACTGCTTCTGTAACCTCTTGTCCTAGGTAATCCTCGGCGGTTTTCTTCATCTTCTGAAGCACCATAGCCGAAATTTCCTGTGGGGTGAACTTTCTGTCGTCAATAACAACACGAGGTGTGTTGTTGTCGCCTTTAATTACCTCGTAAGGTACGCGGCCAACCTCTTTGGTCACCTTGTCGAAAGTTTCGCCCATGAAACGCTTAATTGACGAGATGGTTTTGCGTGGATTGGTGATTGCTTGACGCTTTGCAGGATCTCCAACCTTGCGCTCTCCGTTCTCTACAAATGCAACTACCGATGGGGTAGTACGTTTTCCTTCGCTGTTAGGAATAACAACAGGCTCGTTTCCTTCCATTACTGCAACGCACGAGTTGGTTGTTCCTAAGTCTATACCAATAATTTTACCCATTGTGTATTATTGTTAATTGAGTTAATCAATGTTGTTTGGCTTCCAGTTAATCAATCACCATGCCAAGGGCATTTACCTTCATACTTGTCAGAGTCCTTTTGCTACCACTGGCAGTGGCTTATTGCTTTTCTATGCGTTTAAGTGTCAGTAAAACAGCTATTATATAATATTTTTGTGGCATTCTGGGTGCCTTAGGTTGGCTGTATGACATCCAGTCATGTTGTCATGTTTTTTATGTGTAAGCGACGAAATGTTATGCGTTTTCCTATGCTTTGCACTATTTAGAGGTGGCATCTCCGTTAATCTCATAAAAAGACTATACCTTTGCTAGGTTAAATTTTTAATCCGAACCAATTATGTCAACGGAAAGTAAGGTAAGGGTGATTACCACTCACGTGCTGAGTGAGATGAAGTTTAGAGGCGAGAAGATCTCTATGCTTACCGGATACGACTACTCCATGGCTCGTATTCTTGATGCTGCAGGAATTGATGTTATTCTAGTTGGCGACTCTGCATCTAATGTTATGGCAGGGCACGAGTCAACTCTACCTATAACTCTAGACCAAATGATTTATCATGCAACCTCGGTGGTTAGAGCGGTTAAGCGCGCACTGGTGGTTGTTGATATGCCATTTGGTACATACCAAGGGAACTCTAAGCTGGCCCTAAACAGTGCCATTAGAATTATGAAGGAGAGTGGAGCCGATGCGCTTAAGCTTGAAGGTGGTCGTGAAATTATCGATTCCGTTCAGCGCATTCTTTCTGCTGGAATTCCCGTAATGGGGCACTTGGGGCTAACACCTCAATCTATTCATAAGTTTGGCACCTATGTGGTACGAGCTAAAGAGGAGGATGAAGCCGATAAGCTGGTTGAGGACGCTCACCTGCTGCAAGACGCAGGATGCTTTGCCCTTGTGCTGGAAAAAATCCCAGCAAAGCTTGGTGCTAAGGTTGCCCGCGACCTTAAAATACCTATTATAGGCATAGGTGCTGGTGGCGGTGTTGATGGACAGGTGCTTGTGGTACACGATATGCTGGGCATAACACAGGAGTTCTCTCCAAGGTTCCTGCGCAGGTATCATAACCTATACGCCGAGATGCTAGGCGCATTCCAGTCCTTTATTGGCGATGTTAAAAGTGGCGATTTCCCTAACGATAGGGAGCAGTACTAGATTTTTTACCTACGCATATGGGTATGCAAAGCACTACTTTGGTTGCCCAATGCAAAACACTAAATAATAGCAATGAGTTTTACTTCTGATAGAATACTTTTTGAGGATAACCACTATATAGCGGTTAATAAGCTTTGTAGTGACATTGTACAGCCCGATAAAACTGGCGACGAGGCGTTACTTGAACAGGTTAGAGCATTCATTAAAAAACGCGATGCCAAGCCAGGTAACGTGTTCCTTGAGGTTACGCACCGCATTGACCGCCCCGTGAGTGGCGTTGTGCTGTTTGCTAAAACCAGCAAGGGGGTAGCCCGTATGAATCAGCTGTTCCAAGAGGGTGCAGTTCATAAAATCTACTGGGCAATAGTGAAGAACTGTCCCGTTCCAGAATCGCGCACGCTTGAGCACTACATTATTAAGGATTCGCAAAAGAACAAAAGCTTTTGCTCCGATTCCCCAAAAAAGGATGCGAAGCTGGCCAAACTTAAGTACCGCTTGGTGGGTAGCACTGCAAACTACTACTTTTTGGAGATTGATTTGCTTACGGGCCGTCACCATCAAATACGCTGTCAGCTAGCCAAAATTGGCTGTCCAATTAGAGGCGATTTAAAGTATGGATACCCAAGATCCAACCCGGGTGGGGGAATTAATTTGCATTCGCGGCTAATGTCCTTTACTCACCCCATATCGCAAACCGAGGTGGTAATTGTGGCACCAACACCAGAGGAGACTCTTTGGGCGGAGTTTAATATGGTTACAGAAGGGTAATTTAAAGCTTTTGGTTTGTCTGGTTGGGCTTTATTGTTATTTGTGTTATATTCGACAAGTTAAAAGCCTTTCCTAAGTGAATTATATTGTTCTCATTGCATCAAATTCTGCGGAAGCCATTACTCAGCTGGAGCTGCTATTAAGCTCGGCTGACGATGGCTTCTCCATTAGCCATGCAGCCGACTCTAATTCACTTTTTTCTTACCTGGAACAGGTTATTCCCGATGTTATTTTTTTTGATGCAAACTTCACCTGCGATAGCAGTGCTGAGGTTGTTGCTGCCATTAAGATAAACCCTCTAGCCGAGGATGTACCGCTTATTGCCTTTTCTGCCGCCGAGGCTAGTAGCTCCATGAAGCTACTTTTTCAAGCTGGAATAGACGATTTTATAACTATTCCCGTATCGTCTAGCGAGTTGCTGCAACGGATTGAGCTCAACTTCCAGAAGGGGCGCCTTATGCAGAAGCTTCGCAAACAATCGCATCAGTTTAAGGAGATTTCTATGGCTGCCAGTAGTGCTGGCACCTCAGTGCTTATAATCGACTCTACTGGCGAGATAACATGGGTAAACGAGGGTTTTGAACGCCTTTACGAGTGCAACTTGGCAACTTTTAACCGCACTTTTGGCACAAACCTATTTGATGAGAACTTATCACCAAATACGGTAACCGCAATGAAACAGTGCCGCATTGACGGGGAATACGTGGTTTACGATAGTCTTTGGACAACTCCCGGTGGCAAGGTTAAGTACATACAAACCTCGCTAACCCCAGTTTTTGATGCCAACGGGCAGTTTAGCAAAATTGTGGCCATTGAATCGGATATTACTGCCATAAAGGAAGCCGAAAAGGAACTTAGTGAGAAGCACGATCACCTGCTCTCCATAATGGAACACCTAGAGCAGGCTAACTCCATGCTGGATGAGCAACGAACCGAGATTGAGAAGCAAAAATCGTCCATAGAGGAGGAGCAGGCAAAGTCGGAAGAGCTGCTGCGTAATATTTTGCCGTGGGAGGTAGCCCGCCAGCTACGCAAAAAGGGCACTGCGCCTCCCAAAAAGTTTAAGGAAGTGTCGGTTATGTTTGCCGATTTTGTGGGCTTCTCTAAAGTCTCTGTCTCGTTCGAAACCATTGAGGATTTTATAAAGGAGCTTAGTTTCTACTTCGAGAGTTTTGAGGAGATTACCGCGGCCCGATTTATAGAGAAGATTAAAACCATTGGCGACTGCTACATGTGCGTGGGGGGTATTCCGCGTCAGAACCATAGCCATGCTTTTGATACTGTACTTGCTGCCCTCGAGATTCAGCGTTTTGTTGAGGAGATGGCGCAAAAGAGTGCCAAGCTGAAGAAACCTGTTTGGCGTTTACGCATAGGTATTCACACCGGTAGCGTGGTGGCTGGGGTAATTGGCAAAAAGAAGTTTGCCTACGATGTTTGGGGCGATACGGTGAATGTGGCTAGCCGTATGGAATCATCGGGTGAGGCGGGTAAGGTGAACGTTTCCGAAACAACCTACCAGTACATTAAGGACTTTTTCCTTTGTACCTATCGAGGTAAGGTTCCTGCTAAAAATATTGGGGATATCAACATGTACTTTGTTGAGCGTATCCTTCCCGATTATGCCGAGGATGCTGAGGGCTTTGTGCCTAATGCCGCTTTTAGAAAGATTTTGGCATCGTACTAGTTGGATGTGTTTATGATGTTGTCCCTATCATAAATCACAATACCAACTCTTTTTATATGCTCAATCAAATCAGTATTTTCTATTTTATGAAATATGGATAGGTCTATAGTGTAGGGAAGTAGCAGTTCGTCTAGTGCAATCTCTATGCTATGAAGCAAGTCTATATCTAGTGTATCTCCAACTAACGTTAAATCTATATCAGAAGCTTCCCTGTAATTCCCTTTTGCTCTTGAACCATACAAAATGGCTCTATCTATAGATGGGTAATTGCGGAGCACTAAAAGTATTTGTTCTATATGGCTATCCCTTAATCCGTATTTCATTTTATGAAAAGAGGTTTTGTCAAATATCGGTAAGTTTCTCTTCCATCACTTCCTCAAACAACTTGAATGCCTCAAAGTATTCTGATATAATCTTCAGGAAAATTTCATTGGCTGTTTCCTCGTTATAGGTATGTGAGGTTTGGATTCTGCTTCTTATCATATCCATCCATAAATCGCCATTGCTGATGAGGTTTGACGAGAAGGCAAATCGTATGGCATCACGCGAACCTGCTATTACAGCATTACCTTGGTATAAGGCGTAATCCTTCATAACGTTCCATGCCATTTCATAGGTGTATTCGAAACGATGATTTAGCCCCTCTTTTATAATCTCATCAAGAACATCACTTGCATTTTGATTTGTGTAAGAGGTTTGCTCTTCTTTAGAAAGTTTGTTTTTGATATAGTAAACCGCATCGGAGAGCTTTTTAAGTGCTTTTTTATAGTTGGAAAATCGTTGTTCCCATCTAATGTCATTGTCCGATACCATGCTAGTAAATGTATTTTATAAGTAATGTTATGCATTTACAATGAAACTTATGCCATACAAAAAAATGTAGCATGTTTGTTACATAAGTGTATGTGCGTTTTACTCCGCCAGCAACGCCGCTCCGTAAGCGCCAACAAAGTGAGGTGTTTCGGGAACTATAACCTCTTTGCCTAGGGCCTCGCGGAGTAGGTGTACCATACAGGAGTTGTTGGCTACGCCCCCTGCAAACATCAGCGGGAAACCGATGTTCTGACGGCGTATCATTCCAATGGCTCGTCGGCATATGGATTGGTGAATGGCCAGTGCAATATCGGCTCTGTCGCAACCTTTGGCCATTAGTGAGGTTACTTCCGACTCGGCAAATACGGCGCACATGCTGTTTATCTCAACCCCTTTCTTTCCGCTCATGGCCAATGCGCCCATGGTGTTCTTCTCGTACCCAAGGGTGGATTCCATCATCTCAAGAAACTTGCCGGTTCCGGCGGCGCACTTGTCGTTCATCTCAAACTTAAGCACCTTTCCATTGCCATCAAGCGTAATAACCTTGGTGTCCTGTCCTCCAATATCAAGCACACCCCTAATGCCGGGATACAGGGCTGCAGCACCCGTTCCGTAGGCTTTAATCTCGGTAATGGTGGGAAAATCAAAGGCAACCTCAACAATGCCGCGGCCGTAGCCTGTGGCCATCATGCTATCGAAGGTTATATCGGTTAGCAGCTCCTTTACCCGCTCAACAGGATTATGACCCGATATGGCCTGTCGCGATGTTACCACCCTGCCATTCTCTAGCACAACCAGCTCAATGCTGCGTGAACCTATGTCAATCCCTGCCTGTCTCATCTGCTCCTTACTATTTGCTGCGGGTTAAAGAAAAAGGGAAATGCAGTAGCAAGTATTATACGCTCTGCATTTTCCCTTTTTTAGTATCCGATGTTTACTTAATGATCTCAACAAACGCCTCTACGCGGGTTGATAGCTGTCCAATATCCTCCTGGCTGTAATCGGTCTCTATGCGTAGCACTGGGATGTTCTCCTTCTCCAATTGCTTCTCAACGGTGAACGATTCCATGATGTATGGCTGGCAGAACTGAAGCCCGTAGTGGATAACGCCATCGGCATTGTACTTTGCCTTCATCTCCTTAATATGCTCCACGCGCTCCTGGTTAGGGGTGAACACCGCGCAGTCAATTTTAAAGTAGCGGTCAACAATGGCATCAATTAGCCCTTCAATGGTGTTGGCCGAGTCATCGGTTAGGTTGCGTAGCCCGCGCTCGCCTATGCACGACTCTTCGCCCACAATTACTGCTCCTGTTGACTCAATAATGGTTGGCAGCTTCCAGTTTGGAATGGCCATTGGGCAGCCCGATAGCAGAATGCGAGGTGCTTTGGCCTTCTTAACGCCTTGGTTAGCGGCAATCTCAACCTCAATCTGATCGCAAATCTTGTTCACGTTCTCGGTAAAGCGCACAGGATTATCTAAAAACGATACCTGATTAATTAGCAGCGCATCTAGACCCGAGATAGGAGCAGGATCGGCAGCACGAAGGGTAGCCAAGCGCTGTAACGCCTTGCGCTTTGCATTGGTAATGGCAATACCTTCCTTTAAGCCCTCAAGGGTAACCTTTTTGCCGGTCATCTCCTCTAGCTGGTTAAGGAAACGCATAAACTCCAGCTTAAGCGTTTGGCGGCCAGCTGGGGTTTTGGTTTGTGGCAAATCCATTTGGTAGAAGTTGGGCACCATATCCTTAAAGGTTTCAAAAGCCTTTTTCTTGCCATCGCAGGTGTTCTCGCCAACAATAAGGTCCGATACCTCCATGTAGGGGCAAACCTTTCCTAGGTTAAAGCCAAAGAACGATTTTATTAACGAGCAGGTGTTGCGTGGAATAACCTTCTCTACCTCTTCCTGAGCAAAGTCTGCACCAGAGCATAGCCCTACCGATGTGCAGCCAGCAGCTAGCACCATCTCCTCGGGTACAAACACGCAGAACGAGCCAATAACCTTGCGGCCAGCCTCGCGCTCATCGCATAGCTCCTTAATGCGTAGGCCGTGTGCTTCGCTTATTACAAAGTCGAAATACGACATGCCCTCTGGACGCTTCTCTTGCGACATGAATATTGATTGGTACGCACCGCCTAGATACTCTAGTAGCGCATTGTGATTCTCGTGGTTCAACCCCAGGTCGGTCCACATTTTTGTATAATCGGCCATTTAAAAGTGCTGTTATTAAATTGGATGGCAAAAGTATAACGCTTTGCTGTTTGCTGGTTAGGGGGGCGTTAATTTAAAATGATTATAAAAAAAGGGGTTGTGGGGATGCTACTGCAGGTTATTTATCTGTAATTATCAGGTCAACTATACATTTGGCTTAATATTGGGTTCTACGCAGTAAGTATTCTTTTCAAGTTCAGAATAGTTAATCGTACGGTAACAGGGGTAGCCTGCTTCTAATATACTGATGAACCTAAAATCCTTCGTTGAACCGAAGTTCAACGAAGGATTTTAGGTGAGTGGGGCGATGGATATTAATAGGTACTACTATTTTTTTGCTATAATTAATGTTTGCCAAATAAGTTGCCTGTTAGTAGCCTGTTGAATTTGAATTAGAGCTGTCTGTTGTTGAGAAATACGATTTAGTGCTCGCGTCTGTTGTGACTTCATTTTCTCATCTTCATATAAATTTAATGCTTCTTTTAAAGAGTCGGCTCTTTTGTTGGTTATATATTCTTGGATTTTTTCTATTGATTGAATATTTCTGTATTTTTCAGGTAATACTGAAATATTTTCTACCTCTTCAAATGTGGCTAAAATTATAGAGTTTATTTCATCGATTTCATTTTTTCTTGTTTCAAACCGTTTTCGGATAAGAGATTTCTCTTTTACTTTCCCCAATCTTCTAAATAAGACTATTGATAAAACTACGAGTCCAATAGGGATTAATATAAATATTGGTTCGTAGTTTTTTAGTTTCTGTAAACTCGTAGAGGAAACAACAAGGGCAGATATACCTATAATTACTCCTAATAATGTGTACCATACCTCTGTATTGTTTTTTGCTAGCTCTTTTTGTAAGGAATTAAGTTTTGAATTTGCTTGCAAATTACGTTTAATGATTTCTTTTGTCTGCTCTAGGTTTGCTAGCAGCTCTTGTTTCTTGCTCAGGTTTTCTACGTTTTCCATATATTCACATTGTATTGTTATTGATGCGTTTTAGAAGCACAATTACAGAGCATACTTACAATAGTGGTCTATATTGACCAAAGTAAAGGTGAATGTAGTACTAATGCTTGGTGTGCTTACACAAATATAGCGAATATGTGAATGAAAAATTCTTGATCTGTTTATTTTGTTGTGAGTAGCTATTTCTAGATAAATGTTAGCTCTTGTCCCCGTTAGCGCGTATTTGCAATCCGTGTGCATAAAATCCCCATTGACAGGTTGCTCTACCCCTTCGGAACTAATCTGATATGGGAAACTCCTTGGATATTACAACCATTGATCCGCGGTTGATACCGTACAGTTAGTTTGGTGCAAGAGTTGTTAAGTTACCGCACGGAATGCAATTCCGCGTAGTGGAGACTTAGTTAATTTGTTAAATCACTTTATTCATATCAACACTAAATCCACTGCTTTTTAGTTCTTTTGCTAAGTTTATTTTCCACTCGTTTTCCATTTGTATGTAAACTACCCCAGATATATCGTTCGGCGTTTCTACATTGCCTTTAACCAGTGCTGAAACATTCTTTCTTCCGATTTTTCCAATAAGATAACCGTGCTCAAAAACAACGTTTTGTCTTGCTCTTCCCTTAAGATTGATTTCGTCTCCCTTTTTTGCGCCCATATCACATGGCGTATATAGAACAATGCCAAAACCGACATTTGTATGGTGCTCAATTTTTTCAATTATAGTTTGACCCAAATTTGCTTGTTCATGTAGTATTATTGGTTCAAACCCTAGTTTCTCAATAAATCTGGCAACTTCTGTTTTTGTAGAATCATCTTGTCCGTGAACAATGAAAACTTGTGAGGTATTCATGTTTTTGGGGAATGAATGATTGATGTCTATTTCTTCAGTTGTTGATTTTAATAAATTGGTTTTTTGTACGAGGTTTTTTAAATTATCAATTTTTCTTGAAACCCTATCTTTAAATTCGCGAATTTCTTCTTTTGCGCTCATAGTCGTACTGAGTTGTCCTATAATGGCTCTTGCAGTCGCCTTATAGTTTCGATGATATTCGTTATGTGGATTATTAAATGATTGTTTTAGTAGTTCAAGATTGTAATCATGCCATGACGAATAATTTCTTTTCAGTGTCTGAAAGTCGTTTTTGTTTTTGATACTTGCATTAAGGATATTTTCTCCTAACGCGATTCTTTCTTCAAGGTCTTTGATAAAATCAGATTTTGATTTTATCAAAGATGAGTGATCACTTACTGTTGGGTTTGAAGTATTATTTGCCATGTATATATTATTAATATAAATAATGTAGATTTATGGAAGGTGATTTCAAATACTAGATTAATTAAAATTTATCAGTTTCATGGAATTTGTTTTGCACCAAGAACCTACTCAAAAATCTTATCGGTATTCACAAAGTTAAAGGGTAGTAAGAATGCGGAGTTCTCTATTACAATGGACTTCTCGGAGCCGGTAAGTATAATTCTCATGGGCTTTTTGCCAATGTGCTGAGTCTCTATCATCACCTGTCGGCAGGCACCACAGGGCGATACAGGCGATTTGGTTTGCTCCCCTTCAAAGCAAGCGCTTACCGCTAGGCACTTTACTGGTACTCCAGGGTACTTTGCTCCTGCGTAGAACAGCGCAACGCGCTCGGCGCATAGCCCCGATGGGTAGGCGCCATTCTCCTGATTGCTGCCAAGTATAACCTCGCCGTTTTCTAGTAGCGCAGCTGCGCCAACCTTAAACTTGGAGTATGGTGAGTAGCTGGTTTTTAACGCCTCAAGCGATTGGTTTACAAGGTTCTGCTCTTCGTCGCTTAGCTCGGTAATAGTAGATATTTCGGTGTACTTAAAGTTATACTCTTTGTGGTTTTTCATTGTATGCCATTTTGGTTGTAACAACCACCCTCTTGGGTGCTTTTTCTTGATTGTAAAAAAAGGCTAATCCCCGCAATATAGTAAGTACGGGTGCCAAAAGTACAAATTTGCTTTGATTTAACGAATACCAAAACCATGCGTTTGCTCCTATAATTACCTTTTGTCGCTATTATGTATATTTTTGTAGGCAAAGTTTGGGTTATTATGATTAGGAGATTCGCTTTAGTTCTACTTATAGCATTGGTGCACTACGTATCGGTAGCGCAATCGGGAAAGTTGTCGCGTTCCCAGTACATTGAACAGTACAAGGGGTTGGCAATTAAACAGATGAAAGAGTATGGTGTGCCTGCAAGCATTATCCTTGCTCAGGGTATGCTGGAGAGCGACAACGGCAATAGCACGCTTGCCGTTAAGGCCAACAATCATTTTGGTATAAAGTGCCATAAGAGCTGGAGCGGCCCCAAGATTTACCACGACGACGATAAGCGGGGCGAGTGCTTCCGTAAGTACAAGTCGCCCGAGAAATCGTTTCACGACCACTCCGAGTTCCTTAGGGGGAGTAAGCGGTACGCTTTCCTGTTTGAGTTGGAACCAACCGACTATAAGGGCTGGGCAAAGGGGCTAAAAAAGGCTGGTTATGCCACTAACTCAAAATATGCCGAGCTGCTTATTAAGATTATCGAGGATAATAAGCTGTACCTGTTCGATCGTGGTGTTGACATTAAAATTGCTCCTCCCGATAGGGAGATTGGCAAACTTGCCGATGATGGTTTTACCATAGATATTTACAAGCAGCGTCCTGTGTACGTGCGCAATAGAATTAAGTACATAAAGGTGAAGTCTGGCGATACCTATGCATCGTTAACCAAAGAGCTGGAGCTTATGCCTTGGCAGCTGGCAACCTACAACGATATAGAGAAAACCGCTAAGTTGCAAGAGGGCTTGGAACTATACATTCAACCCAAGCGTCGCAAGGCAGAGCGTAACAACTCTGTGCATGTGGTAGAGGAGGGGGAAACCATGTGGAGTATAAGCCAGCAGTATGGCGTTAAAATGTCGTCGCTGTACAGCAAAAATCGCATGGATAAGGGCGAAGAGCCTGAGGTTGGACAGGTAATTAACTTGCGTAAGCGCAAGCCTAAGGATAAGTAAAAAACGAAATGAAAACGGGACAATTGATGTTGTCCCGTTTTCTTTTGGTGTTCTATAAAAATCTTTTTGGAAGGTTGCTTTGCATTCCCCTAAGCAAATCGGGGGTAGCCATAGATTTTTTACCGGGAAGCTGCAGCTGTAGAATCTCAACGCACGAGTCGTTGCACGATACTATGAGCCTATCCTTATCAATAGTGATGCTGCCAATATCGCTATGCTTATACGATTCAGCAAGTGCGGTTAGCTGAATTTTGGCAGAAACAATGGTTCCATCGGTAAGCTCTAAATCGCTCCATGCGCCAGGATATGGGCTAAGCCCTCTTATGTGGTTGTGCACGCTAAGCGCGCTGTTAGCCCATACAATTTTACAGGTTTCCCTAAAGATTTTGGGTGCAGACTTAAGCTCTATGCTAGAGGGCTGCGGTGTTGGTGTTATAGATTTACTGGCTAACGCCTTAATGGTTTTAACCGTGAGCGATGCACCAACAACCATTAGCTTATCATGTAGCTGTCCGGCAGTATCGTTAATGTCAATATCAACCTTTTCGCTAAGCAGGATGTTACCAGTGTCAATCTGCTCATCAATAAGGAAGGTTGTTACGCCCGAAACCTTTTCGCCATTAATTACAGCCCAGTTAATGGGCGCTGCACCGCGGTATTGGGGCAGGAGCGAGGCGTGCAGGTTAAATGTGCCCAGCGTGGGGAGGCTCCAAACCTCCTTTGGCAGCATTCTGAATGCTACAACCACAGCAATATCTGGCGAAAGGCTCTTTAGCTCCTCCGTAAATGCTGGGTCTCTTAGCTTTTCGGGCTGAAGCACCTTAATGCCCTGCTCTATTGCATACCGTTTTACGGGCGACTCCTGTAGCTTTAACCCTCGTCCAGCTGGTTTATCGGGAACAGTAACTACCCCAACAACATTGAAGCCATCGTTAACGATGGCTTTCAATGGCTCCACAGCAAAATCGGGAGTTCCCATGTATATTATTCGAGGTGAACCTTGCATTGGAAATACAGATTATAGATTTTAGACGTTAGATGCTAGACGTATTCCCGACTAAACAACAAACACTAAACACTTAGTACTAAATACACCTACTTGGGTTTCATAAGTATAAGGTGCCCCATCTTATCGCGTTTAGTTTGTAGGTAAAACTCGTTGAATGGGGTTGGAGCAATCTCTAGGGCTACGTTTTCGGTTATCTCTAAGCCGTATCCTTCAAGACCTTTTCTCTTAACCGGATTGTTGGTTATTAGGCGCATTTTACGCACGCCAATCTCCCTTAGTATGTTTGCGCCTACACCGTAATCGCGCTCGTCGGCATCAAAACCCAGCTCAACGTTAGCCTCAACGGTGTCTAAACCCTCTTCCTGAAGTTTGTAGGCGTGCATCTTGTTAAATAGGCCAATGCCACGTCCTTCCTGGTTAAGGTAAACAATTACGCCTTTGCCTTCCTGGTCAACCATTTCCATTGCCTTGTGTAGCTGTGGTCCACAATCGCAGCGGTGCGACCCGAATATGTCGCCAGTTGCACACGATGAGTGTACCCTAACAAGAATGGGCTCTTCGTTGGTCCACTCGCCTTTAATTAGGGCAACGTGCTCAAGTCCGTTGGATTTTTGACGGAAAGGGATAAGCTCAAAGGTGCCGTATGCTGTAGGCATTTTCACCCTTTCACCGCGTTCAACAAGGCTTTCGCATTTAAGCCTGTAGGCAATTAGATCCTGAATGGAGATTATCTTAAGGTCAAACTTCTTTGCTATTTCCAGTAGTTCTGGTAGGCGAGCCATGGTGCCATCTTCGTTCATAATTTCAACTAGCGCACCACCAGCGTTTAGGCCAGCAAGCTTGGTTAGGTCAACAACGGCTTCGGTGTGTCCTGCACGCCTTAGCACGCCCTTTTCCCTAGCCTTAAGTGGGAAAATGTGTCCCGGACGGGCAAGGTCTTCAGGTTTTGTGTTGGGATCAACAAGTGCCTTAATAGTTTTAGCTCTATCCGATGCTGATATGCCCGTAGTGCATCCTTGCCCAATTAGGTCAACGGAAACAGTGAAGGGTGTTTGGTGAAGCGCCGTGTTGGTGCCTACCATTAGCTCAAGGTCTAGCTCTTTACACCGCTCCTCGGGAAGTGGAGTGCAAATTAACCCGCGGCCATATCGAGCCATAAAATTCACAATTTCTGGGGTTATGAGCTCGGCAGCAACAACGAAATCGCCTTCGTTCTCACGGTCTTCATCATCAACAACGATAATTACTTTCCCCTTTTTAATATCCTCAATAGCCTCCTCTATGGTGTTGAGCTGGCTACTGGTTCCTTTTTGTTGGTTGCCACACATTGGAATTTACTCCTTTTAAGTATTTGAAGAATCCCACCATCAGGGCTAGGTTCATGCCGTAAAAGTGGGTTACAAAACGTACAAAGATAATATGAATGTTACACTTCTTTAGCAAAAAGTCGAAAAGCGGTACTAGGAAACTGCCGCTTAGCGCCCAAAAAATTGTTGCGTAAATGGGATGCTCTTTTATAAGTATAAGAGCTAATACCCAACAAGCAACTATTATAAATGGGCCAAACCATCGTATTATTTTGTGCGATACAAAGCTAAATGCTAGGCCTGTAAAGGGAGGCCACAGCAAATGGGTAAACGTAAAAAGGTTTTGGAAGTTTCCTATGGAGATTCTTGTTTTGCGCTTAAACTCCTCCTTTATTTGGTTCGATACATCCTCTTTAACAATGGCATCCAGTGCGTTAATGGATTTGTAGCCCTGTTCAAGTACTTTCATGTTGATGTAGAAGTCGTCCATAAAGTAGTTGGTAGGTACCTTCGAGTAGCATTTTTTCCTAATGGCAAAGCATCCACCAAAGGGGCCCATCATGGTTCCCCAAACCTTTCCTTCGCGGTGTTTAATTCCAACTTCACGAGTAATATATTGGCTTTCCTGTGTAGATATACCCTCTTTTTTTATCCCTGTGTTGGTCATTTGTGAATCCACAAGACCAATTTGGGGATCTTTAAAGGGTTTTACCATCTCCTCAAGGGTGGTGGGGCATAGCATTACGTTAGCATCGGTGGAAATTATAATATCCCCCTTGGTGCAGTCGAGCAGCTGGTTCATTATATTGGCCTTGCCTTGCCGCTGAGTAAATGCCTTGTAGCTTAACGACGGGTACTGCTTAGCCTTTTCTGCTAGTATCTGATTGGTTTTATCGGTGGAGCAGTCGCTACCAACAAAAACCTCTATTTTGCTGGTTGGGTAAGTGGTATTGTAAATTGAATCTATTTTTTGCCCAATAACATTTTCCTCGTTGTGGGCGGCCATTATGATGCTAATGCTTGGGTATTCCTGTTGCGAGAAGTGCTGCTCTTTGGTTCTTGCGGCAAAAAGTACCAGCACTCTTAGTAGAAGCGGATAGAATATGTACGAGTGAAGTATTGTGAGTGCTAATATCCAAAAGACTATTTCCACGTTATGCAGGGTTCTCTGTTTTGTGTTGCAAAGGTAAAATAATATTGGTGGTTTACGGTTAGCTGTTGATTTGTATCACGCTTTTATTGTAGAAATCGAGCAGTTTCTGGGCTTGTGCTTTTATGTCAAAAGTTTGCGTGGCAAACTCTTTTGCTGCTGCTCCAATCTTTAGCTCCAGCTCTTGGTTGCTAAGTAGCTCAATAAGCGATTTGGCAAAGGCACTTGGGGTGTTGGCTATAAGAATATTTTGCCCATTGGTGTAGTCAATACCTTCGGCTCCAATTGCAGTGGACACAATGGCTTTTCCTAGGGCCATACCTTCTACAATTTTTATGCGCATTCCGGAGCCTATTCTAAGTGGTACAATCATTATCCCAGCGTTAGCAATAAACTGCTTGGCGTTATCAACTTCGCCAATATACTCAATCCCCCTGCCATTAAGATTGTTGAGTAGCCTTTGTGGGGCATTGCGTCCTGCAATGGTGAATTTTGCATTAGGTATGGCTTGCAAAACCTGTGGCCAGCAGTTTTCTATAAACCAAACAATGCCATCTTGGTTTGGCTGCCAATCTAAACCACCTAGATGAAAAACTTGAGGTGTGTGGTTCGTTTTTACTGTAAAGTGTGCTATAAAATCATCGGCATTAATGCCAAAAGGGATGGTTATGCGTGGTGCTTTACAGCCAAGTTCTACTAATGCTCCTTCATCTTTTTTTGATATGGGCACAAGCAAGTCAACTTGTTGTAGGGCTTCCTGCTCCATCCGTTTAAGCCTTTTGGCTATGTGTTGTAGGTACCAGCGTTTAGGAGTTCTTTTTGTTGATGCTACTGTTCTTTCCCATATTTCGTGCTCAACGTTGTGGGCCCTAAGGGATATTAGCGCATTGGTATGCTGTCTAATGGTTTTGATGTATGGGGTTAGGTACAGCCCTTCCAGTTGAACTATATCAAAAGTATTCTGAGATAAGATGGTTTTTATCCTGTAAATCAACGATTTGCTTACAAATCGTTGAGCGTTGTAGGGTAATTTGGAGAAAAAGAGGTTGGCTAGCGCCTTAAGGGGGCGTAGCCTTGTATCAACAAAAACAGTTTCTATGTTAAGGGTTTGCTTTAGCTCTGGTGGAAGCTGCTGCTCAGAGCAGTAGTGCTTAGGCGTGTTTATGGCTAACAGGGTTACTTTTGCTCCACCTTTTTCTAGGGCTGTAGCAAGGGATAGTGTAGCAATAGCCCCTCCATCTTTGGGTGGATAGGGTACTTTATTGGATAAAATTAGGATGTGCATTTGCTACTGGTGTTGTGCGTTAAGCCTTTTTGATTCTTACTTAACGATATAATTACCGAAACATTGTAGTGCTTGTTGCGCTTTAGCTACAATGTTCCGGTAACACCATGATTATAGTACAGGCTCTTTTTGCTTACGTTTGCCCTTGAACGAGAACACTTTTTTAAAGGTGTTAACATACCAATCGGCGTTTAGAATAACCGAATCGGTTGTTGCCTTGTATGATAGGAATGCTCCAAGCGGCAGTAGTATTACCGATGAAATCCACATACCAAGAGTTGGATGCCATACAAGTTCCCTAACAAACTTTTCGCCTGTAATGGCAATTACGTAGTAAAGGATAAAGAATAGCACCGAGATAACTACGGGCATACCAAGTCCTCCTTTGCGGATAATGGCACCAAGAGGTGCTCCAATAAAGAAGAATACAAAACATGCAAACGAAAGGGCAAACTTACGGTGCCATTCAATTTTGTGGCGTGCAATGTACTTTGCCTTGTAGTTAATTTCGTCGCTGGTGGTAGATATGTAGCTTTTGGCCGAACGGGCATTAACAAGTGCACGTTCAATAGCTCTAAGCTTTTGCTCGTTGTTCAGCTTGCTATACAGTGTATCGGTTGTCAGTTTATAGGTAGCTGCAACCAGTACTGTATCCTGTGGTGCTCTGTAAACATTTCGGAGAACGATGTTGCTAACAAGGTTCTTTTTAAACGCATCGTTTCTAAATCTTAGCTCATTTGATAGTGAGTCTTGGGCTTTATCTAGCTGAGCAAGATTCATAACCTGGAAGTTGTTTTTAAATAGATCTTCGTCGGTTCGTTGAAGCCCAAAGCCCTTTAGCTCATGTATAAATGTTTGCTCTGCAAAATGGGTTTTACGCGCAGGCAGCTTTTTATCCCTGTTGCGAACGGGCTCGCGTCCCTCTTTCACCTCTTCGTAGGTGTAGCCATTGTAAAGGGTAACCACAAGGTGACGCTCGTCGGTTGTTACGCGCATGTAGCCAGAGTCGGCAACTGTTACGGTAATATTCCCATCGTTGGAGCGATGGTCGTATATCATAATGCGCTTAAGCAGATTGGTGTTGTGGTTCTTTTCTCCAATCTTAACGCTCATTCCTTCAATCCCATTGTAAAAAACCCCCTCTTTTAGCTGTAGCTCAGGGCGTTGTTGCTTTACATCGTATAGCAACGATGTGATTTTAAGGTTGGTGTAGGGAAGAACGTTGTTTGAGAAGAAGAATGCACCACTACTTATAAGTATGGTAACTACAATAAGGGGTAGCATAATTCTGGGTAGCGATATACCTGCCGATTTCATGGCCAGCAGCTCGTTGTTTTCGCCTAGGTTACCCAGCGTCATTAATGAGGCTAGTAGCGTTGAAAGGGGAAGCGCCATTGGTACCAAACCAGCCGATGCGTATAGCAGAAGCTCCGAGATTATGGTCCAGTCTAGACCTTTGCCAACCAAATCGTCAATGTACTTCCACAAAAACTGCATAAGAAGCACAAACATCACAATAAAGAAAGTCATTAGGAGAGGTCCTAAGTAACTTTTTAGAATAAATCTATGAAGCGTTTTCACCTATAGCTATTTTTAAACCCATTATGTAATAAGCGCAAAAGTAAGGTATTTTTCTAATTTCCGTTAACGATTTTTTTATTGCATTGCGCTCTTAAAGCTAATAAACATTATTAGCAAATGGATTATTGCATTTAATGGCCATTTTTTGTTCTTCGGCCTCTCTGGTAGCCATTTATATGCCCAGCACCCTTTTTAGTTCGCTAATTTGGTAGTTCCACAGAGAAATCACGTCTTCAACCTCGTCCTCTTCCGATAAGGTTTCCACAATTTGCAACGATAGTTCGCCCGTAATATCCCTAACGCTAAGTTTGAACTCAAAGGTGTGATTGTCGCCATAGTCTGGGTGGTCAATCCACCTAAACCGGATGTGTTTGTTCTCCTTTTTGTCTAAAACTTCGGCAATATGTTCCGTTTTATCCCAAATAAAGGTGAAAATGTTTCCAGATAGGTTTACATCATCGGCAAACCATTCCGATAACCCCGACGGTGTGCTAAGCCTATTAAAAAGCAGGCTGGCCGAGGTATTCATGCTATACTCTAATTCAAGCATGTTCGCAGTAATATTGTCTTCTTTCATGGCTTTGTTCTTTCAAAGTCAACCCAGATGGTGATGGGTTTTTGCCCTTACTGCAATATATTAATTTAAATCACTTTTATGTTGGTAGTGGGCAAATTACTTATTAACAATTGCGTGATAATGTGTTCATAACAGCGGTTTTTCCATGGGATAATCATTGGGTTTGCTTCTGCTGTGTGCGCAATCTACACTGCGTTTTGTTACGTGTTGTGGTGTACACAGGGAAAACAGGAAACGCTGTGTTACGCGTTTAAAATGGTAGAGAGGTGAAAATTTATTTTAAAATCACGGTTCGATAACATGTTGAAACACAGAAAGTCGATTTTTACTAGTGCTATTGTGCTCAAAAATCAGTAAAAAAATATGATTTTGACTCTTGCGTGGAAAGAAATTATTCCTACTTTTGCACCGCGATTGACAACAACGGTTGCCGATTCCACTTGAAAGAATGAAATGGCGAGGTAGCTCAGCTGGTTAGAGCGCATGATTCATAATCATGAGGTCGGCGGTTCAATCCCGCCTCTCGCTACAATCCTGTAGGGCAAATAAACAGGGTTTACTTTGGTTATTAGTTAATTAGTTTGGGAAAAAAAGAAGCGCACCTTAGGGTGCGCTTCTTTTTTTAGTATGTGCCAGATTCAACAGGCTTATCCTTTTTTTGCTTCTTTTCTCGCTTTTTCTCCGCTTTCTTTTCTTCTTTCCTTTGCACACGATAGGCCTTGAACCATTTTATGGATAGCCAAATAAGAATGGCAACAACATATAGAGGCCATAGCCTAATAAGGAACAGAAGAGCGGTAACAAAGCCTTTCCAACCCTTGTCTATTGCCGATAACAGACGTTCTGTAAATTTTGGGGTTTCTGTTGGTTCATACTTGAACTCAACCTTTTGGTATAGGTTTATATAAATAGTGCTTTGGGCTACTTGGCTGCTAAGGTATTTTAACCTCCCTGTATAGCCATCAATTTCTGCTCTTATTTGGCCTAGTTTCTCTTCAACCCTTATAATCTCGTCCACTGTTTTTGCTTTCCTTAAGAGGTCAATTAGCGAGGCTTCTACCTTTTTCATGTTTTTAAGCCTAGCCTCAATATCTATAAACTCTTCAGTAACATCGGCAGCTTCAACGTTTTTATACTCTAGGCGCTTGCCAATACTGGCCAGTTCCGCTGTTAGGGGTTCTAGTTTTTTTGCATCAACCTTAACTTCTAGGTCGCAGCTAATACGGTAGCTGTCGTTAAATTGGTTGTCGCGGATAAGTGTGGCGCCGTAGGCTGAAAGTATTGAGTCTAGTTTTTGACGGGTCTCAGCAAAGTTTCCTGTTTCAATGCCTAGCCTAACGTTTTTAATTATTTTTCGGTCTAGCGTAACACTGTTACCTGGTGCTGCAGGCGCAGCAGCGGATCTAACTTCTGGGCTGTAATCGGCAACCTCGCTCAGAATCATCTCCTCTTGCTTGGTCACCGGGATTCCTTTGTCCTCATAGCGCCCTGCACAGGAAAAGGTTACCAAGCCAATTAGGGCAAGCAAAGTAATCTGTTTTTTCATGGTATTGGGTATTTGGGTTCTATCTTAATGGCTTACGCATCATACTTTACAGGTTGTTATAATGTTGAGATGGGAACAGCTATATAACCTCAATAGTTTTGCCAAGTGCTTCAACCTTATCGCCAACTTTAACCTTTGCCCGCTTGCGGTACTCAACTACCCCGTTAAGCTTAACCTCGCTATCTTCCACAAGGAACTTGGCATGTGCACCACTTTCGGCAATTCTAACTGCTTTAAGCAGTTTTATAAGCTCTATGTACTCTCCTGTTAAGTTAAATGTGGTCATCGCTTTTTTTATGTAAAGGTGTACAAAAAAGCCATCCGCGTCAACGGATGGCTCTAAAATATTTAGTTATGTTGTGCTCTGCTTATTTAGCAACTCTTTCAAGCCACTTAACCATAGAGAACATTACAATCATTGAAATTGCGCAAACTACTACAAAAACAGTCCATGTGGTAGCTATTGAAATTCTTTCATACATCATAGCACCAAGAACAAGAGAGAAGTTTCCAATAGCCGTTGCACCTAACCAGCAGCCTTGCATTAACCCTTGAAGGTGTGCAGGGGCTACTTTCGATACAAACGAAAGTCCTAGTGGTGAAATAAATAGCTCGGCTACAGTTAGTATAAAGTAGGTTGCAAATAGTAACCATGGTGTAACCCTTGCATCAAAAGGCAGACCTCCTTGTGCTTGAACCTCTTTTAGTTCAGGAAGACCAAGAGAACCAATAGCCATTAGAACGAAAGCCGAAGCTGCAATACCCATACCTATAGCAATTTTCTTAGGAGTTGATGGCTCTTTACCTCTTCTAGCAAGGAATCCAAACAGTGCTATAATTACAGGGGTTAGGAACACTACAATAAATGGGTTAACCGACTGGAATATCTCAGCAGAAATGCTCAACCCAAATATTTCTAGTTGGGTGTAATCCTTAGCAAACATTGTAAGGGTTAAGCCATTTTGGTGGAATGAGAACCAGAAGAAGATAACAATTGCAAACACCGCGAATAGCGCAAGAAGACGTTGCTTAATCTCTTTAGCATCTTGCATAATCTCTTCTTTAGAGATAGTAGCTGATTCTGTTTTTGCAGGAATTTTAGCTGCAGGGTTAGGCAGAATTCTCTTGTAAACAATAAAGATTACTAGTGAGATTAGCATTGCTATAATAGCTACAGAGAATGCATAGTGGAATCCAGTATTGAAAGCAAGTAGGTAGTTCTGAGCAAACTCAGATAGGTTGCCTGGTTCTACTCCGTTAGAAACTCTTGTTGCTAACTCAGTAAAACGACCAGATACAATGCTTTCTGCCATATTGCCATCTAAATACTGGTGGCAAAGACCAGGAAGGTCCGCATTATAAGCAAAGCCTTGTGATTCAACAAACTTGTTCCTTACATAGGTTGCAGCAAACGGAGCAAACATACCACCAACGTTAATAAACATGTAGAAAATCTGGAAACCAGAGTCACGTAGCGATCTGTATGAGTCGTTGTCGTAAAGTTGTCCTACTAAAGCTTGTAGGTTACCTTTAAATAGTCCGTTACCAAAAGCGATAACAAGTAACGCAGCAAGTGCAATGAACTTAGTGGTAATTAGAGCAGGAATGGCAAGGAATACATAACCCAATGTCATTACTAAAATACCAGCAATAATGGTTCCTTTGTAGTTTCTCAATCTGTCGGCGATAATACCTCCAAATACAGCAAGAATATAGATTGCTCCATAAAAAATACTGTACATCTGTCCTGCTTCTTCGCCTGTTAGATTGAACTTAGACATCAGGAAGAGGGTCAGAATAGCCATCATGGTGTAAAAGCCAAAGCGCTCACCCATGTTGGCGAGTGCTGCAGGGATCAGACCTTTTGGTTGATTCTTGAACATAGTTTGTTATTGTTAGAGTTAGAAATAATTTTCTGTCATTTCGCAACGGCGACAAATATAGAAATTTTTTGTAGGTAACAATATGACCTGCAAACATGCTATTCGATACACCAAAACGAAAAAGGCTTAATTGCATTATCTTTGTTAATGTTTTTTCCACCAATGGCTGTCGATGATGAAAATTTATTCCACCCATCAGGTTAAGCAAATAGATGATTATACCATTAAACATGAGCCAATTCGCTCTATCGATTTAATGGAGCGTGCTGCAGAGGCGTTATTTTTTAGGTGTATAAAAATTATCCCGCCTACAAGCCCTGTCGCTGTTTATTGCGGCCCTGGGAATAATGGTGGCGATGGGCTTGCTGTTGCTAGAATGCTACTTCTATCAGGGTTTCATGTACAGGTTTACTTCATAGATAGTAAATCGTACTCCCCCGATTTTGAAGTAAATCTATCTCGGCTTAAGGCCTTAGGGTTATGCTTCCCCGTGCAAATTGCATATGAGCATCAGTTGGTTACACATAATAAAAACACTTATATAGTTGATGCCCTTTTTGGATCTGGATTAAGTAGGCCTTTGGATGGTATTGCAAAATATGTTGTAAATCATATAAACCAACAGAAAAAAAGAGTAATAGCAATAGATATTCCTTCGGGATTGTTTGGTGATGATAATCCTTATCCCAATCCTAATAGTGTTGTAAAGGCAGATGTAACTCTTACGCTGCAATTTCCAAAAATGTCATTCTTTTTTGCCGAGAATCAGGGGTTTGTAGGTAGTGTAGATGTTGTTCCCATAGGCTTACACCAGCTTGCACTCGAGAATACCCCGTCTTCGTACTTTATGGTTGAACAGCGCGATGTGGCAGTAATGTTACCACCAAGGCAAAAATTTTCACACAAGGGAAGTTTTGGGCATGCCCTAGTTATTGCAGGAAAGGTTGGAATGATGGGGGCTGCGTCCTTTGCTATTAGTGGGTGCATTAAAGCGGGTGCTGGTTTGGTCACCGCGCATATTCCAAGGAGTGGTTTGCAAATAGTCCAAACGGCTATTCCTGAATCTATTGTAAGTTTAAGTAATGATGATTTGGAAATAGACACAATCCCAGATTTATCGCGTTATAGTGCTGTGTGTGTTGGCCCTGGTATTGGAATCTCTGCGCAGACACTGCATATGCTCGAATCCCTTATTAGTTCTGCACACAGCCTTCCCTTAGTTATAGATGCCGATGCGCTAAATCTTATTGCGGCCAATGGGAAGCTTTTAAGTGGTTTGGGGAATGGTGCTATTCTTACGCCGCATCCTGGTGAATTCGATAGGCTTTTTGGTCGCTCCTCATGTGGCGAGGATAGATTGAGTAAAGGAGTTCGCTATGCACGGGAACTAGGTGTTACAATCGTTATAAAAGGTGCAAACACACAAGTGGTATCTCCTCTTGGCGAGGTTTTTTTTATTCCTGTAGGCAATGCGGGAATGGCTACTGGTGGTAGTGGCGATGTGCTTTCGGGAATAATTACCTCCCTTTTAGCACAAGGCTTAGAGCCCACAAAGGCTGCAATTGCAGGTGCGTATGTGCATGGGGTATCTGGCGATATTGCTGCTGCAATAAAGGGCCAGCTATCGCTATCGGCAACCGATATTGTATCCTGCATCCCAAGTGCTTTTAAGCAGATTGCTACAATTTAATTTGGGTTTAATCCGTTCCCTTTATATATATAGTACCTTAGACCGTTAAATTGTAAGTAAATAAAATAGTTCTAGATATGAGGAGATCGTTTCTTTTATTATCAGCAACAGCAATTCTATTGGTGTCGTGTAGTAAAAAGCCAATTACAGTTTCACCGCTAGAAAGTGGTTCCATTCTTGCTCCAAGCGGGTTTGTTTATGCTTTACCCCGAACGTTGCTTAATGTTGATGTACAGGCTGTTCAACGCCAAGTAGTGGCAGGTCCATATGCACCGTACGCCCAAAAGTATCTTGGAATAACCTCTGCCCCCCAACAAAATACAAACGTTTGGCATGTGGAGCGAATTGTTGTTAGCTCAACCGTTGAGTCCGATCCGCAGATGTATTTTGTGGTTGAGAATAGTAATGTAGCAATGCCCGATTTTGAAAGACTTATGGCAAGCAAGCTCGTTCTTTTTCCTTTTGATGATAGTAACAAGGAGGTCTCTTCCGAAATTGCACTACCTAAAGCTGGGGCAAACTATTTTGCCGACATGTCGGTAGAGCCCTTCATTGTTGAGGAGAAGGCTACATATTACTCAAACGTTGCTAAGGATAGTGGTTTTGTTCGAGTGCCTGTTCACAAGGAAATCATAGTTGAAAAAAGTCTTGAGGATAAAGCAAGGCAAGCCGCCGATTTTATTTTCTCTCTTCGTAAAAAGCGGGTGGAATTCTTAACTGTTGATTTCGATCACACTCTTGATGGGGTGGGGCTTAAGGCTGCTCTAGCCGAAATAGACCGACTAGAAAAGGCTTACCTTGAACTTTTTCTAGGAAAAGAGTTCGTAAGGGTGCATCATTCCTCATTTGAGTACGTGCCCACTGGCGAGGAGGAATCAGCCATTTTGTTCCGATTCTCTCAGCAAAAGGGTGTTGTGGCTGCATCCGATTTGAGTGGCTCCCCTTTTATGATCGAAGTAAAACCTCAATCCCCATCTATTAGCTTGGAGCTTCCTTTGGGAGAGGGGAAAAAGGGTGATGTAGAATCTCAGTACCTTTTCTACCGCATACCTAACTATGTGTGGGTAAAAATTGGCGATGGTCGTAACGAGATGTTTACTGGCCGTTTTAAGGTTTTTCAAGCAAACAAACCTGTTCGGTTTTTACCAAAAGGCGCCAGTAAAAAATAGAAAGAGCAAGCGTTGCAGTACAAGCAGTTAACCCCAAATGCTATTCTGTCCTAAAGTAATTTTAGTAAGGTACTGCAACGCTTTTTCTTATTCTTTTATTTTTCCTTTGAAATTCTTTATAAAGGTATCCCAAGGGGTTTTAGTGTAGTGCTCTTCTACTATGTAAACTAGAATTGGCTCAATTTGCGAAGGAGTAGAGTAACCGGCTACAGCGGTAATTAGGTTGTTCTCGCCATCGAGGTATGCAATTGACGGGTACGACATTTTACCTGAGAGTAAAGCTATAGCTAAATCGTGAGGCGATCTATTGCCCTGGTTCCTGTTTTTAAACTCCTGTCCCTTAAAGGAAACAGGCTTTGTTGATTCAGCATTAAACTTAACTGGGTAGAAATTCTCGTTCAAATACTTTGCTATCGAAGGGTTGCTAAAAGTATTCTTGTCCATTGTTTTGCACCATCCGCACCAATCGGTGTACACATCAATTAGTATCTTCTTAGGATTCTGCTGGTTAAGGGCTACTGCTTCCTCAAAGGTGTACCATTTTACAGTAGTCTTGTTGTCCTGTGCTACGGCTACAGAACCAATAATTCCTAAAAACAAAAAGAGTTGAACTAGTTTTTTCATATTCAAGTATTCGTTATGCAAGTATGCAAATGTATTCATATGTACTTAAACCTCCAAAAGAAAAAATGGTTGCAATAATTGTTCTTTTTTGTCACTTTTTAAAACAATTTAAAGATTCTGATGTTCAGAATACGAGTTCATTATATTCACTATTGCCATAAAAAGTGGTTAGCAATCGCTTAGCATTAATCAAACCATTGTTGTAAAACACAGTCAAATCATCGTTCCGTTTAGTTGTCATACTAAACTAAATGGGGTATATTTATGGGCTTATTGCTATAAACAACAAATCAATACATAAGTTATGAGTAAAGAAATATTGAATCTTGAACCTAAGGCTGTATGGAAACATTTTTACAGCTTAACTCAAATTCCTCGCCCTTCAAAAAAGGAGAGAGGCGCAGTTGATTTTGTAATCAAGTTCGGAAAGGATCTTGGTCTTGAAGTTATCGAAGATAAAGTTGGCAACGTAATTATTCGTAAGCCAGCTACTCCTGGAATGGAGAATAGGATGGGAGTTATATTTCAAGGGCACCTTGACATGGTTCCTCAAAAGAACAGCGATAAGGTTCACGATTTTGAGAAGGATCCTATTGAAGCTTACATCGATGGTGAGTGGGTAACAGCAAACGGTACTACCCTTGGTGCCGATAATGGTATTGGCGTTGCTGCGGCAATGGCTGTACTTGAATCAAAGGATATTGAGCACGGACCTGTAGAAGCGCTATTCACTATTGATGAAGAGACAGGAATGACTGGTGCCTTCAACCTAGAGCCAAATATTCTTAAGGGTGATATTCTTATGAATCTAGACTCAGAGGATGAGGGCGAGTTGTATGTTGGCTGCGCAGGAGGTTTAGATGCAAACATCAAACTTTCTTATAATGTAGAGCCCACTCCTGCAGGAATGGTTCCTTACAAGCTATCGGTAACTGGTTTAAAGGGAGGCCACTCTGGAATGGATATCGTTCTAGGACGATCAAACTCTATAAAGTTGCTTTTCCGCTTCCTATACTCAGCCGAGAATTTAGGTGTAAGGGTATCTTCTATCGATGGAGGCAGTCTCCGCAACGCAATTCCACGCGAGGCTTTTGCTACAGTAGCAGTTCCTTCGGCTAATGCCGCACAGTTTGAGGCCGATGTAAAATCATTGTATGCTACGTTTAAAGCAGAATTCTCAGCAACAGAGCCAAGCCTAATGTTTTTAGCCGAAAAAACCGACATGCCATTGTCTGTAATGGTTAAAGAGGATCAGGTAAAAGCTGTTCGTGCTGTATTTGGCTGCCCTAATGGTGTTATCAGAATGAGCGACTCTATGCCTGGTCTTGTTGAAACATCAACAAACCTAGCGCGCGTTTACACCGAGGGGAATGTGCTTTTTGCTCAATGCTTACTTCGTAGTTCTGTTGATACAGCCAAGGATGCTTTAGCCGATAAAATTTCTGCAATATTTGAACTAGCAGGAGCAAAGGTCGAACTAACAGGTGGATACCCTGGTTGGAAACCAAATCCAAGTTCTCCTATCCTTAAGGTTATGCAGGATGTTTACAACAAGAAATACGGAAAAACCCCCGAAATTAAAGCCATTCATGCTGGTTTAGAGTGTGGCCTTCTTGGTGGTGTTTATCCTAACTGGGATATGATTTCTTTTGGTCCAACCATTAGGTTCCCTCACTCTCCCGATGAAAAGGTAAACATCAAAACCGTTGAGCTATTTTACGATTACATTAAGGCGGTTCTTAAAGAGGTGCCTGTAAAGTAATTCCGCATACCTTATATTATATGAGAAACGGCTGCTTTTAGCAGCCGTTTCTTTTTAATAATTTGATTTGAGCCTATAGAGTTCAATTCTCTGTATTATGAGTTGAAATGGTATAAGAAAACTATCTCCCCATCATAGGCCGGTTTTTTTCCTCCTTCAATTTCTAGCGTAACACCAATATTGGCACGACAAACGCCTCTAAGATTTACTGCATTTATGACCTTTGCTCTTAAACGTACCCTATCGTTCACCAGAACAGCTTGGTTAAAACGGAGTTTTTCAATGCCATAGTTTACTTGTAGCTTTAGGTTTTGCACATCCACAATCTGATTCCATAAGTGGGGTAGTATCGAAAGTGTTAAGTACCCATGTGCTATTGTGTTACCAAATGGAGATTCAGCTTTTGCTTTTTCAACATCCACGTGAATCCACTGATGATCTATGGTTGCATCTGCAAAAAGGTTTATCTGTTCTTGGGTAAACTGATGGTAATCAGACACTCCAAGTTCTGAGCCGATAAGTTTCTCCAGTTCGGCAAAGCTCTTTATTACAACTTTTGTCATAACAGTTACGTTAGGGGTTAATCTCTTTTTATTTTTTGCGAAGATATTAAAAAGACATCACTAACATGTGCAGAAAAATTTTCAAACTCTGTTCATGAGTATTTAGAGTAGGATGCCTTATTTAGATTGTATCGCAATATCTACACTATATATATAAGGAATAGCGTACCTCAAGTTTATTTAGTTAAGATTAAACATTGGGTTCACCCTTTTTAGTAAGAATAGGTATGTTTATTCTTACTAATAAAGGCCTGTTCTTAATTATTGTCTCCTTTTTTTTGATTTTTTTCCAAAGCAGAACGCACAGCTAATCAGGCGGATGTTGCAACGGGGTAGGGGGCGCTCCAAAAAAGTTTGCACAGCCCCTTGCACGTAATAAAAAAAGCGCTACTTTTGCATCCGCTTTCGCAAGG
>DHVO01000079.1:0-245 GCA_002412705.1 Bacteroidales bacterium UBA5206
GAGGATAGACCCATTGCAACCACCGAGCATCCTTTTGCTACTGTTGATGAGTTTGCCTTTTTGCAAGTGGTGGCTGTAACCCGCATTGGAGCCTTTATGGACTGGGGACTAGCGAAAGATTTGCTTGTGCCATTCCGCGAGCAAAAGGTTGACATGCAGGTTGGCCGCTGGTATGTGGTTAGAATTTATGTTGATCAGGACACCCAACGCATTGTTGGCTCGGCCAAGGTAAGTAAGTACCTTGA
>DHVO01000079.1:312-2529 GCA_002412705.1 Bacteroidales bacterium UBA5206
CCCATTAGGGTTGGACAAAGAACCAAGGCTTACATAAAAAAGGTTAGGGAAGACGACAAGATAGACCTTCTACTTGACAAGCCTGGTCACACAAAGCTGGACGACCTTGCCCAAAAGGTTATAGATGCGCTTAACCAGAATAAGGGATCGCTTCCGCTTGGCGACAAAACCGACCCAGAGATAATTTACAGCATGCTGGGTATGAGCAAAAAGAACTTTAAAAAGGCCATTGGAACGCTGTATCGCATGCAAATGGTTGAAATAAGCGACAATGGGGTAAAACTATTATAGATGGAATAAAATAGGGGGTGTCCGAAAAGTAACGGACACCCCCTATTACGAATCGAGGTTTTAACACCAACCCCGCTCTTTAGGGCGGGGTTAAGACTGTTAGTAGAAAAAAGGGCTTTAGCCATGATTTACTCATTTCCATAGCTGCCACAATTGAATCGAAACAATATCAGGGCTAAAGCCCTTAGGTGTTAGGGTTTGTTATACCCCGCCCTAAAGGGCAGGGTTAATGGAGTACGATATAGTAAAGGGCTTTAGCCATGAAANNCAAAAAGAGGACCCTCTTAATTTTGAACACCCTCTTTCTTATTCCTTACTCATATCGTAACGACTCCACAGGATTACGCCCCGTAGCACGCCATGTTTGAAAACCCACGGTTAGCAGTGCAACCACAAGGCACAGCAAGCCTGCAGCTATAAATGGCAGTACGCCCAAGCTAATTCTGTAGGCAAAGCCATTAAGCCACTCCCGCATTATAAAGTAGGTTATAGGCGCAGCTATTACAAAGGCAATCACCACCTGTTTTGTGTAGGTTTGAAGCAGCAGGGCAAGTATTTGCAACCGAGTAGCACCATTCACCTTCCTAACTCCAATCTCCTTAGTGCGCTTACCCACAAGGTACATGGACAGGGCATACAACCCAAGCAAGCTAAGTATTATTGACAGCACCGCCGAGTAGCTAGTCATTTTGGAGGTTTGCTCCNNGCACACGGTACTTGTTTCGTACCAAATCGTCAACAATGTAGTAATCTAAAACGTAGGCTGAGTTAAACCGCTTAATGGTGCTCTCTATTGCGCTAAGCGCATCCTTTACCGGAACGTCGGCATGCTTAACCATAATAAAGTTAAACCTATCGCGGTACATAGTTAGGGCAATTGGCGCAATGGAACTCTCAAGCGACTGGTAATTAAAATCCTTAACCACACCAATAATCTTGGTCTTTTGTCCAATATTGTAGAACTCAACTCTAGCGTTAAGCGGATCCTTAAGCCCAAGCATTTTNNACCGCCGACTCGTTTAGGATGATACCAGCGCTATCGGAGCTGATACTGGCATCAAACGGTCTTCCAAGCACAAAGTGCATCCCCATAAGCTCGCAAAAGCCGGGCTTTACCCTGTACTCATTAATTCCGTAGTTCTTTTTAGGGCTCTCCTCGTACGAGTCAATAGACTGTCCGCTTGTTCCCCCGCCAAACAGATGATCCGATGCGCTTACCTGCTCAATAATGGGGTTTGCTAGTAGAGCATCGCGAATGGCTTTATAAGATCCCTGCATGGAGCTGTTAAAGCCCATAACGGCAATAACCCTTTTGGAATCAACCCCCAAATCGGCATTCTTCATATAATCAATTTGCCGCTGCATTACAATTAAACTTGATATTAAGAAGATAGCCACTCCAAACTGAAGCACCACCAGTACCTTTATAAAGCGCTGCACGCCTCCACTAATGCTAACCTCTCCCTTTATGGCACGGTAAGGGTTAAAGCCACTAACAAAAATGGCAGGGTACAAACCAGCAATAACGCCCAGCGCCACAGCAAATATTGGGGTAATAACCTTTAAAAGGGTATCGCTACGATAGCCATCAATTACACTACTCCTAAGCAAGTTGCCAAATGGCGGCAAGAGCAGCTCCACTAGTATAAGCGATAATACCATTGCCACCACGCTAAGCAGCACCGATGAGCCAATAAACTGAAACGCCACACGCCACCGCGATGCACCAAGCGTTTTCTGTACGCCAACCTCACGGGTTCGGCTTTGGTACTGAACGGTAAGCAGGTTAACGTAGTTAATCATGGCCACCAGCAGCACAACCAGTGCCATGAACAGGAAAACGTATATGCGGCGTAACCGCGCATCGGCACCATTGGGAGAGTTAAAGCTCGATTTTAGGTGAACATCCCCTAGCGCCTGAAGGTA
>DHVO01000160.1:0-28832 GCA_002412705.1 Bacteroidales bacterium UBA5206
TGTAAAATGGTAACACCAATCATAGGGGAACCATCGCGTCCATCGGTTATTGTACCCGTAATGGTAATATCCTGTCCCATAGCGAACAGGCTACTTACCATGAAAAGCATTATAACGGGCAGTTTCTTAAGAAATTGAACACCGTGATTCATGATTAAAAAGTTAGGTTTTTGTTTTTCGTTCTGTTGGCTGACTTTCCGAAAAATTTCCTGAGCACAAGTAACAAAAATTTAAAGTTGATTTAACGTAAAATAGCTTGTTATTCCCTAAAAATCAATGCAATCGTTCCCGCAAACGTTTGCAATAAGGAGTGGGAGGTATAATTCCATACAAAGGCTTTTTGTCCTCATAGCAAGAAAGTTACGTAAAAAAGCGGATCGAAGTCAATTACTTTTGTCAATCGCATAATAAAAAAGGCTATATTTAAAACGTTTGATTTCGATTTTAGCTCATTTTTGCACAAACCATTTTCAATATGAAATCTGGTCAGGTTACTATAAAAGATATTGCTAAGGCATTAGGAATTAGTCCTTCAACTGTGTCTAGGGCACTTAAGGATCACCCCGATATTAGCGTTGAAACAAAGCGCCAGGTAAACGAATTGGCCACTAGGCTTAACTATAGACCCAATGCAATTGCTCTGAGCTTACGTAGCCAAAAGAGTAACGTTATTGGTGTTATAATACCAGAAATTGTACACTTCTTTTTCTCTTCGGTTATTAGCGGAATAGAAGAGGTTGCCAATGCTCATGGGTACAGCGTTATGATTAGTCAGTCCAGTGAGCAGTACCAAAAGGAAATAATGGCCTGCGAAACCTTTATTAATGGTATAATAGATGGTTTACTCGTTTCGGTTAGCAAGGAAACGGTTGACTATACTCATCTAAAGCGCCTTGAAGAGGAGGGGATACCCATTGTGTTCTTTGACAGGATGGTAGAGGAGATTGCAGCCGACAGGGTAATTATTGATGATTTTGAGGGTGCCTACAAAGCAACAGAGCACCTTATTATACAAGGTAGGCGTAGAATTATTCACTTTGCTGGGCCACAAAACCGGCTTATTGGTAGGCGAAGGCTTAATGGTTATCTGCAAGCGATGCGTGATAACGGTGTTGTTATTGATGAGTCGCTGGTTATTCCTTGCGATACCTTTGAACTAGCCCTTGAGAAAACGCAAAAAATTATTGATGATGGAGTGCGCTTTGATGCCATTTTTACGGTAAACGATTTTACTGCAGCAGGTACGCTCAAAGTACTAAAGCGCAACGGAATAGATGTGCCAAAGAGTGTTTCTGTGGTTGGGTTTGGCGACGAAAATGTGGCCCAAATGGTTGACCCGTCACTTACTACCATTCGTCAACCTGGATATGAGATGGGTAGGCGAGCAATGGAGATGCTTATAGCACGAATAAGTCAGGCAAAACAGGAAAATTTTGTACCTGCTACCGAGGTTTTAAAAACAAGTTTAGTTGTTCGTGATTCGTCCAAAACACGATAGTTAGCCTATATAATTAAGGAAATCCAGCTGCGGCTGGATTTTTTTTTACTTTTTTTGAAAAAAGGAGGTGAATCCCGAAAACGATTGAAATGCCGATTTTAGCCTTGAATTGCTTAAAAAACAACTGCTTGGCATGTGATACCTCTTTTTTTGCATCATTTTTTGTTTTACTTTTGGCATTGGCTGATTTTCCCTTTCCATAGATACAATCGTAAACTTATTCTCTCTATCATGAGCAAAAGACCTCGTTTGAGCTTTTGGCAGATATGGAATATGAGCTTTGGATTCTTGGGAATTCAGTTTGGCTTTGCCCTCCAAAATGCCAATGTAAGTAGGATATTCGAAACCTTAGGTGCCGAAATAGATTCAATTCCAATACTTTGGATTGCCGCACCTGTTACAGGTTTGATTATTCAGCCCATAATCGGCCATATGAGCGACAACACATGGACCCGATTGGGTCGTAGAAGACCTTTCTTCCTTGTTGGTGCCATACTTGCCTCCCTTGCATTAATTTTTATGCCTAACTCCCCAACACTTTGGGTTGCTGCGGGTATGCTTTGGATAATGGATGCATCAATAAACGTATCCATGGAGCCTTTCCGTGCTTTTGTAGGCGACATGTTACCCTCGGAGCAGCGTACCAAAGGGTTTGCTATGCAAAGCTTCTTTATTGGTACTGGAGCGGTAATTGCTTCAGCATTACCATATATTCTAACCGAGTGGGTAGGTATTGCAAATAAGGCTCCCGATGGAGAAATACCTCCTTCGGTTCAGTACTCGTTTTATATTGGTGCTATTGTTTTTATCTCAGCAGTTCTTTGGACGGTATTCTCTACTAAGGAGTATTCGCCAGAACAGCTAAAAGAGTTTGATGCGGCCGAGAAGGGAAACACCAATGCAGAAAATTCTTCATCAAGCAATGAGGCAATTCGTCCTGCTAAGTTCTTTTTAAAGAACAGTATTCTTTGGATTATTCTAGGAGCAGCACTATCCGCCTTAGTGTGGTACATGGGCTGGGACGCAGAGCTGTATATTTTAACCGTTGGTTTATTCGTTTTTGGTGCACTCCTTCTTCTATCTGGCATTCTGGTTAAGATGGGGCTTCCAAAAAATGGACTAACAGTTATAGCAAACGATTTATTTAGCATGCCACGCACAATGGGCCAGCTTGCCGTAGTTCAGTTTTTTAGCTGGTTTGCACTATTTGCAATGTGGATTTATACAACGGCTGCAGTAACCAAGCATGTTTATGGTACTACCGATACCACTTCGGATCTTTTTAACGAAGGCGCTAACTGGGTGGGTATCTGCTTTGCTGTGTATAACGGGGTGGCTGCTGTTGTGGCATTCCTTCTTCCAGTATTGGCTAAGCACACTAGTCGTAAAATAACCCATGCAATTTCTCTTGTAGCTGGCGGGTTGGGCTTGTTCTCCATCTATTTTGTTACCGATCCTAACCACTTATTGCTGTCGATGGTTGGTGTAGGACTTGGCTGGGCAAGTATTCTAAGTATGCCCTATGCCATTTTAGCTGGTGCTCTACCTTCCAATAAAATGGGAACCTACATGGGGATTTTCAACTTCTTTATTGTTATCCCCCAAATTCTAGCAGCAAGCTTACTGGGATTCTTTACCCGTGTTCTTTTTCAAGGCGAAGCAGTTTACTCGCTTATGCTTGGAGGTGCATCAATGGTACTTGCTGCAATTCTGGTAATTTTTGTTCACGACAAGGACGATATTAAGGCTTAATCAATAACAAGAATGAAAGTAAGTGCATGCATCTTTGATTTGGATGGTGTTGTTGTTGATACCGCCAAGTACCACTACCTAGCGTGGAAGCGACTGGCTGCCGAGCACGGATTCGATTTTACCGAGCACGATAACGAGCGCCTAAAGGGTGTTAGCCGAATGGCTTCGCTCGAAATCCTTTTGGAGATAGGCCATAAAAGTGCCTCGCCTCAGGAGAAGGAGCTGATGGCTGCTCGCAAAAACGCATGGTACGTAGAGTATATCGAGAATATGAATCCTTCTGAGATTCTGCCTGGTGCCCAGGAGTTTATCGAAAACCTTAGGGGCAGGGGTATTAAGGTGGCACTAGGTTCGGCAAGTAAAAATGCAAGGCTTATTCTTAATCGAATAGGACTGGTAAACCATTTTGATACCATTGTAGATGGCACACGAGTGGTAAATGCCAAGCCCAACCCAGAAGTTTTTTTAATTGCTGCATCAGATTTGGGAGTAACCCCTGCGGAGTGCCTTGTTTTTGAGGATGCAGAAGCAGGTGTTGAGGCTGCCATTAATGGTGGCATGCGTTGCGTTGGTGTAGGAAATCCATTGGTACTTAGCAAGGCAAACCTTGTTATTGATGGTTTTAAGAACCTTTCCCCAAACGACATTTTCGATCGGGTTTAGTGTGGGGGAATAGCTATTAAATGCGAGATATTCTAGTGCAGCTAGCTATTTGTGGTGGAAATATCTCTTAAGGGCCTTTAAACTTTTAACGTTTCACAATTAACGTTTACAATATGAATCAGTATCTTAAGCACGATGAGTGGTGCATAATTGAGGAGGGTTTTCATCCCGAGTTTGCTCGTGCTTCAGAAAGTATCTTTAGCCTTGGCAACGGGGCTATGGGGCAACGTGCAAATTTCGAGGAGAAGTATAGTGGCTCATCACTTCAGGGAAGTTATGTTGCCGGAGTATATTATCCAGATAAAACACGAGTTGGTTGGTGGAAAAATGGGTATCCAGAATACTTTGCAAAGGTTATCAACTCCACTAACTGGATAGGAATTGATGTTAAAATAGGCGATGATGAGCTGGATTTAGCTCGTTGCCAGGTAACCGATTTTCGTAGAGTGCTTAATATGAAGGAGGGTTACCTTGAGCGTTCATTTATTTGCGAAATGCCCTCGGGTGTTAAAATTGCCGTTAATGCAAAGCGATTCCTTTCGCTTGCCAATTCAGAGCTGGGTGCCATCCGTTATAGCGTAAAGCTGTTAACAGGTAACGCCAAGGTAAGTCTAAAGCCATACCTAGATGCCGATGTGCATAACGAGGATTCAAACTATGGCGAGAAGTTTTGGGATGAGGAGCAGCGCCTTATAAGTCCAGAGCAGGGCATGCTTGTTAGCCGTACCCGCAAGTTGGATTTTTATGTTGGACATGCCATGCGTTTCTCTGTTTATCATAACAACGAGCGCATTTCGCCAGAACTTAAGCTACACGACAAGGAGAAGTACGTCGCATCGGCTTTTTCTGTTAACGTAAAGGCTGGCGACGAGTTGGTTCTTTACAAGTACGTTGCTGTAGTATCATCGTTAAATCACTCAAAGGATAGCTTTTCAAGCGTGTTAACGGCTTTGCTGAATACCGCAACAGAAAAGGGGTTTGATGTGATGTTGCAAGATCAGGCTAACGCATGGAACGACCTTTGGGAGCATAGCGATATTACCATAGAGGGCGATGTGGCCGCTCAACAGGGTATTAGGTTTAATATTTTTCAACTTAGCCAGACCTACACAGGTAAGGACGAAAGGCTTAATATTGGCCCCAAAGGTTTCACTGGCGAAAAGTATGGCGGATCAACCTATTGGGATACCGAGGCGTACTGCTTACCATTTTACATGATAACACACGGACAAAAAGTTGCCCGACAGCTTCTTCTATACAGGTACAA
Source organism: Bacteroidales bacterium UBA5206 (assembly GCA_002412705.1). Lineage (GTDB taxonomy): Bacteria > Bacteroidota > Bacteroidia > Bacteroidales > Tenuifilaceae > UBA5206. Next base: position 5,181 of record DHVO01000160.1, read on the forward strand.
GCAGTTGGGAAGAGCCATTGAGAATGCCGAAAAGCTCGGTTTTACCAACGGTGCAGCGCTTTATCCTATGGTTACCATGAATGGAGAGGAGTGCCATAACGAGTGGGAGATAACCTTTGAGGAGATCCACCGTAATGGAGCCATAGCTTTTGCCATATACAACTATGTGCGCTACACCAACGATTATAGCTACTTACCAAACTTTGGTTTGGAAGTGCTGATTGCCATTGCTCGTTTCTGGGCTCAACGTGTTAACTACTCTACCGATAAGGGAAAATACGTAATGCTTGGCGTTACTGGACCTAACGAGTACGAGAATAACGTTAATAACAACTGGTACACTAACACCATCGCTTGCTGGTGTATGGAGTATGCTGCAAATGTTGCCGCACAAGTTAAAAAGTCGGATCCTGAGAAGTACGCTGCATTGGTTCAAAAGATTGGTTTTAATGAGGCAAAAGAACTTACTCTTTGGAACGATATTAGAACCAATATGTACTATCCTTTCGATGAGAAGTTAGGTGTTTATCTTCAGCAAGAGGGGTATATGGATAAGGAACAAATTCTGGTTAAGGATTTGGATCCAGCACATCGCCCAATTAACCAGAAATGGAGCTGGGACAGGATTCTTAGATCTTGTTTCATTAAGCAAGCCGATGTGCTACAAGGGATATATTTTCTAGAGGATAGATTCAACGCAGAAACCATTAAGCGAAACTTCGATTTTTATGAGCCTAGAACGGTTCACGAGTCTTCGTTATCGCCTTGTGTTCACTCTGTGCTTGCATCAAAAATTGGCAATAAAACCAAAGCTTACGAGATGTATCTCCGCACTGCTCGCTTGGATTTAGACGATTACAACCGCGAGGTAAAGGAGGGGCTACACATTACTAGCATGGCTGGTACTTGGATTTCTATTGTAGAAGGATTTGGCGGGATGCGCGTTAGAAACAACGCCCTGTACCTAAGCCCATTAATCCCCGAGCAATGGAAAGGCTACAGCTTTAAGGTTTGGTTCCGCGATAACCTTTTAAAAGTAACCGTAAGCCATTCGCAGGTAAACATCGAGAATCAGGATGGCCCTGCAATATCACTATCGGTTTACGAAAAGATGGTTACTGTGTCGGCCAATTCTACACAAGCAGTTGATATATCCGCATAATAGGTTTTGACATTTAGCGTGAGACAGAGTGCCTTTTTTTGGTACATTTGTCTCTCCTATGATATCAATTACTAAAATTTATAAATAATGAGTTCAACTGCTAAGAAATTTCCTGCTGGTGTGCTAACTGGCAATCAAGTACAGGAACTATTTGCATACGCAAAAAAGGAAGGTTTTGCGCTACCTGCTGTTAACGTTACAGGTACTAATACTATTAACGCTGTTTTGGAAGCTGCTCGTGAGCTTAACTCACCAGTAATTATCCAGTTTTCTAATAGCGGAGCCTCTTTTATTGCAGGTAAAAACCTATCGAACGATGGTCAGCGTGCAAGTATCTTAGGTGCAGTATCTGGCGCAAAGCATGTTCACATGCTAGCCGAGGCTTATGGTGTTCCGGTTGTGCTACATACCGACCATGCGGCAAAGAAGCTATTACCTTGGATTGACGGTCTTCTTGATGCTGGCGAAAAACACTTTGCAGAAACTGGCAAGCCGCTATTCAGCTCTCATATGCTAGACCTTTCAGAGGAGAGCCTTGAGGAGAACATTGCTATTAGCGCAAAGTACCTTGAGCGTATGGCTCGTATGGGTATGACCCTTGAAATTGAGCTTGGTGTAACCGGTGGCGAAGAGGATGGTGTTGATAATACCGATGTAGATAGCTCTCGCCTTTACACCCAGCCTCAAGAAGTTGCTTACGCATACGAGCAGCTAATGAAGGTTAGCCACAGGTTTACCATCGCTGCATCGTTTGGTAACGTACATGGTGTTTACAAGCCAGGCAACGTGGTGCTAAGCCCTGAGATTCTTAGGGATTCTCAAAAGTATATTCAGGAAAAGTTTGGTACAGAGGCAAACCCTGTAAACTTTGTATTTCACGGCGGTAGCGGTTCCGAGAAGGAAAAAATATCGGAAGCCATTAGCTATGGCGTAATTAAAATGAATATTGATACCGATATTCAGTGGGCTTTCTGGGATGGTATTCGTACCTATTACCACAACAAGCAAGGATACTTGCAAGGTCAAATTGGTAACCCAGAGGGCGAAGATTCACCAAACAAGAAGTATTACGATCCCCGTGTTTGGCTTCGAAAAGGCGAGGAGTCAATTATTGTTCGACTAAAAGAGTCTTTTGAGGATTTAAACGCTGTGGGTAGAGGTTAGTAACCATCGCTTTACCCTATACTTAAGGGGCAATAAAGGGAATACTCCTGTTTGGCTGCACGTGGTTTTAGTTTAATGCGCTAAGACCTGTGCTATTGGGCAAATCGGGTTCCTTTTGTTGCCCCTTTCTATTTGGTAAAGCACAAATAATCCCATTTATGCGAAAACTTGTTCTTTCTGTATTTCTAATACTTTCAATATCAGTAATGGCCTCGGCGCAAACCATAAGTAGAGTTGAACCGCCCATGTGGTGGGTTGGGATGCAAAATCCCCAGTTACAACTTATGGCTTATGGTAAGGGCATATCATCAGCAACGGTTTCATTTGTTTATCCCGGGGTAGAGTTAGTGTCGGTTGAGAAAACCGATAATCCCAACTACCTTTTTATTAATCTGCAAATATTGTCAAGTGCTGCTGCTGGCACAATGCAGTTAACCTTTACCTTGCCTAATGGGGCAAAGGTAACGCATCCCTACCAGCTACTTCAGCGCAAGGAGGGCTCGGCACAGCGTAAGGGATTTGATGCTTCCGATGTGGTTTACCTTGTGTTTCCTGATAGGTTTGCCAATGGCGATACCTCCAACGACTACATTAAGTCAATGGGCGATAGCCTTAATCGCGAGAATCTTTATGCCCGTCATGGTGGCGATATCCAAGGAATAATCAATAACCTAGATTATATCCAACAGCTAGGTGTTACAGCGCTATGGCTTAACCCTGTTTTTGAGAATAAGCAACCTGCTGCATCGTATCATGGGTATGCCATTACCGATTTTTATGCGGTTGATCCCCGTTTGGGGTCAAATGCCCTTTATACCGATTTTATTGATAGGGCACACCAACGTGGCATAAAGGTTATAAAGGATATGATTTTTAACCATTGTGGCGATGGGCACTGGTGGGTTAAGGATTTACCCTCATCGGATTGGGTGCATGCATGGCCAGAGTTTACCCGTAGCAACTACCGTGGTGCAGTGGTATCCGACCCCAACGCCTCGGAGTATGATAAACGGATTATGTCCGATGGATGGTTTGATAACTCCATGCCCGATTTAAACCAGAAGAACCCTTTTCTGGCCACTTACCTAATTCAGAATAGCATTTGGTGGGTTGAATATGCTGGACTCGATGGTATTAGAATGGATACGCACCCCTATCCCGATAAGGATTTTATGGCTAACTGGGCAAAGGCTGTAATGGCGGAGTACCCAAACTTTAATATCGTATCGGAGGTTTGGCTAAACTATCCCGCTTGGTGTGCCTACTGGCAAACGGGAGCCAACAATCGCGATGGTTACGATTCTTCTGTGCCCACCGTAATGGACTTCCCGTTGATGTATGCCATGTACGAGGCTTTTTCGGAGGAATCGGGCTGGGATAAGGGGCTTATGCGGTTGTACGAGGTGCTTGCGCACGATTTCCTGTATGCCAACCCCATGAATATCCTTACATTCCCCGATAATCACGATGTAACCCGCTTTAATAGAGCCGAAGATAAATCGCTTGGGCGCTACAAACTGGCCATGGCCTTTCTGCTCACAACTCGCGGAATACCTCAGCTTTACTACGGTACCGAGATTCTAATGACAGGCGATAAGGGTGAGGGCGATGGAGTGCTTCGCCGCGATTTTCCCGGTGGATGGCCTACCGATAAGCGTAATGCTTTTACTAAGGAGGGGCGAACCAAACCTGAGGGTGAGGCATGGGACTACATCAGCAACATACTAAACTGGCGCAAAACGGCATCGGCTATACATAATGGCAAGCTAACCCATTTTTTACCAGAGAACGACATTTACGTTTACTTTAGGTACAACAAGGAGCAACGCGTAATGGTAATTATTAACTCGGGATACACTCCTCGATTACTAAAAACCGAGCGTTTTAATGAGCTGCTTGATGGCTACTCAAAGGGTAAGGATATTGTTTCTGGTAAAAACATCGATTCCCTATCAAAAATCCAACTCTCTCCACGAAGTGCGATGATAATTGAGCTGGAATAAAAGGTAGTTAGATGAAGTTGTTGCTTGTAATGCGCTCTAAATCAACTAGCGTCAATCTGTTAAATCTGTATTATTTGTGTTCTATACCAAATCCCTAACCATGAAAATAAAACCAAATCTCATAATTGCATTAGCCCTGCTAGGTATGGTGGGGTGCTCGCAAGGCGAAAGTATTCCTGGTGTAAAAACCGAGTCGGATATTGTTGGCTTAGCCTCACCTGTTCAGCTAGATGTTGATAGCGGAAAGGTTTTTCTTTCTGATTTTTTCCTATCGCCATCGGCAATAGATTCTATCTCACTACCTGCACATTTTGCTAAGGAGCTAAGTTCCGATAAGCAAATGCTTCACCTTTCTTTTAATAACGAGGCTATTCCTGCTCTGTCGGAGATGAAGGTGTGGATAGGTAAGAGCTGTTACTCCATTCTCCTAAAGAAGAGTGGTAAGTTGCCCGTTACAGTAACATTCGATGCTAAAGGGAAAAGCGTTAAAACAGTTCAGCTTACAGGACAAGTTAACGATTGGAACCCTGCTAGAACCAATTTGGAGCTGGTAAATGGACTTTACCAAACTACTCTATGGCTAAATCCGGGCAAGTACCACTACCAAATTGTTGTTGATGGCAAGTGGATGCTCGATCCTGCAAACACCGTTATAGAGGATAATAATATAGGTGGTCAAAATTCGGTGCTAAAAGTTGGATATGAAGCTAGCGAGAAGCCATTTATATACACTTCGGCAACCAGTGGTAGCACTATCAAACTTGGTTTGCGTGGCAATATCAACGAACTGATTGCCTTTTGGGAGAACTACCGCATCCCTCAAAGCATGATTTCAGTATCCGATTCTACCGTATCAATTGTAATCCCAGCTAATGCATCGCAGTATAACCGTTCTTCCATACGTGTTTGGGCGTATGGTGATGGCGGTGTTGCCAACGATGTGCTTATTCCCTTGGAAAAGCGTGCTGTAGTAACATCAACCACCCAGCTAAATAGGCACGATTTACACACACAGGTGATGTACTTCTTAATGGTGGATAGGTTTGCAAATGGAACTACTGCAAACGATCACCCAGTAGATGATCCAGAAATACTACCCGAAGCAAACTATTATGGAGGCGATATTGTTGGTATAACCCAAAAGTTAAAGGATGGGTACTTCGATTCGTTAGGGATAAACACCATTTGGCTTTCGCCAATAACCCAAAATCCGTTGGGTGCTTGGGGGCTGTATCCAAATCCTCGCACAAAGTTCTCTGGGTATCATGGGTACTGGCCTGTGTCATCATCAAAGGTCGATTTTAGATTTGGTACTAGCGATGAGCTAAAGACTCTGGTTGCCGAGGCGCATCAACGCAATATGAATGTTATTCTCGACTATGTGGCCAACCACGTTCACAAGGAGCACCCGCTGTATAAGGAGCATCCCGATTGGGCTACATCTCTTTACCTGCCCGATGGTACGCTAAATACAGAGAAGTGGGACGAGCACCGCTTAACCACTTGGTTTGATGTATTCCTTCCAACTCTCGACTTGGAGCGCCCTGAGGTGTACGAGCCCATGTCGGACTCAGCGCTTTACTGGTTAACCGAGTTTAACCTTGATGGCTTCCGCCACGATGCAACCAAGCACATTCCAGAGGTATTTTGGCGCCGACTCACCCAAAAGATGAAGCAGCTGCCCAATCGTAGAACCATTTACCAAGTGGGCGAAACCTATGGTAGCCGTGAGCTTATTGGCAGCTACATTGGTAGTGGAATGATGGATGGCCAGTTCGACTTTAATGTTTACGATGATGCAGTTGCAACGCTGGTTCGCCCCGAGGTCTCTTTCGAAAAGCTTAATGCCTCCCTAACGGAGAGCCTAAATGCCTACGGATATCATAATCTTATGGGTTACATCTCGGGAAATCAGGATAGGGCAAGGTTTATATCCTATGCAGGCGGCGCGCTATCGTTTAACGAGGATGCTAAGTATGCTGGCTGGACTCGCGAAATAGGAGTGGGCAATGCTGTTGGCTACAAGAAGTTGGCCATGCTAAATGCATTTAACCTTACCATTCCGGGTATTCCAACCATATATTATGGCGATGAGTACGGTTCAGCAGGCGGTAATGACCCCGACAACCGAAAGATGATGAAGTTTGATAATCTGCTTCCCGACGAGGCCAAAACCCGTAACCAAGTGTCGGAACTGGTTAAGCTGCGTCGTAGTAGCATGGCGCTAAACTATGGTACATATATTCCGTTAGTAGTTGAGGGTAGTACCTTTGTGTATGCAAGGGTTTATTTTAATCAAATGGTAATTGTGGCAATGAATAAGGGTGACGATGCAAAGAACGTCTCTGTTGAAATTCCGCTGGGATTTGCTAATTCTAACGTTAGTGCATCGTTTAGCACTCAGTTTAGCAATAGCGATGGAGAGCTAACCTTTGCGCTTTCGCCAGCTTCGTTCGAAGTGTTTGTTCTTAGTAAGTAGAAGTCTATCAGTGTATAATAAAAAGGGACGCATATTATGCGTCCCTTTTTCATTTATTATTGTGGATTAATCTACTTTATCCCTTTAAAAATCCTGCTCCATCTAATGTTTTTTGGGAACGATTTGTCCTTGTCTAGCGACAACCATACAAAGGAGGCTTTTCCTACCACGTGATCTTCTGGTACAAATCCCCAGAAACGGCTATCGGCCGATTTATGACGGTTATCGCCCATCATAAAGTAGTAGTCCATTTTAAAGGTGTACGATGTTGCAACCTCTCCATTAATAAGAATGGTGCTATCCTTTACTTGCAAATCATTTGCTTCGTAAACATCAATAATTCTTCTGTAAAGAGGTAGGTTAGATAGGTTTACGTTAACCGTTTNNCCCTTTTTAGGAATCCAAAGCGGGCCAAAGTTATCTTCGGTCCAAGGGAAGTTAGGACTGTGAGGAAAAATACTCTTTGTCATCATGGTGCTATTCGTATTTTCCCTTTTTAAAACGGCAGTAACGTTTGCTAGGCCTTTAATCTTTTCGGCAGCGCTATTGGTAAGAGGTAGTTCGTATATGCCACCAGCAGGGTTGTAATTCTTTCTATCCTCCATCGATACGTTCAACTCGTCGAGATAGATGCTGTTTATTGATGTACCATTAGTTTTCACCAAATAGTTGTACTGCATCTCATCCACTTTCTCCTGTGGTTTACCATTAACGTACAGCTGACCAGATACTATTTTAATGCTGTCGCCAGGTATGGCAACGCAGCGTTTAATGTAGTTCTCCCTCTTATCTACAGGGCGAACGCCTATGTCGAAGTTCTTTTTCACGTAATCGCTTCCCCACTCGCGGGATATGGCATAGTAGCTCTGGTCGCCGTACTGAACAATTATGGTATCGTTCTCAGGGAAGTTGAAAACAACAACATCATTACGCTCCACGTTACCTAACCCTGCAAGGCGTTTATAAGGCCATTTTACCCATTCAAGGTACGATTTGGTGCTTTGGGTAAAGGGAAGTGTGTGGTGCGCAAAGGGAAATGAAAGCGGGGTGTTTGGCATTTTGGGGCCATAGCTAACCTTGCTAACAAAAAGGTAATCGCCTACTAGTAGGCTCTTTTCCATAGACGAAGTAGGGATGGTATAGGCCTCAATAAAGAACATTCTAATTAGTGTAGCTGCTATTACTGCAAAAATAATGGCATCAACCCACTCAACCAGAGCGCTTTTTTTCTTCTCACCACGTTTTTTCCAAAATGTCCAGTTAACCTTTTGGCTTACATAAAAATCGAAAACTATAGCTAATCCAATAAGAAGGAAGTAGTTGCCAATCCAAATTACCCAAAGGGTGTAAATAAGAGCAGCAAACCCAAACTTAAAGTACTTGTTGCTTAGGATAGATTTAATCTGGTTCATTGTTTTAGGCTTATTTTGCGGCAATTTAATCTTTTTTGTTGATTATAGGGAAGGAGAGCAGGTTATCCATTGTTAAAAAACCTTTATTCACAGCTGTGTATTCGGCAGCAATAACAGCCCCAAGAGCAAATCCTCGCCGGCTTTTAGCCCTATGCGTGAGTATTAGCTCATCTTGCTCCGATTGGTAAGTAATGGTGTGTGTACCAGGAACTGTGCCCTCTCGTAGTGCTTCAATGGGTATTTTATTCTCCTCAATAGCGGGTAGGAGCGACCATCCCTCAAGGTTTAGATTCTTGGCAACAATCTCAGCAAGCGTAATTGCTGTTCCGCTAGGAGCATCAAGTTTTTGTGTATGATGAATTTCCTGTATTGAGGGTGTATAACCACTATTGCCACTTAGAACTTGGGAAAGGATGTCGTTCAGTTTAAAAAAGATGTTTACACCCAAGCTATAGTTCGATGCGTAGAATAGGCTTCCATCCTTTTCGGTAAGGAGTTTCTTTACCTCATCTAGTTTGTTAAGCCATCCTGTAGTGCCACATACAACAGGGGTGTGCGCGTTTATACAAGCAGTAACGTTGGCAAACGCCGCCTCGGGGGTAGAGAACTCAATGGCTACTTCGGCTCGCGAAAGAGCTTCTGTGGTGAGCATTTGGCTGCTATTCTTGTCAACAATAAGAACAATTTCATGGTTACGTTCGTTAGCCACCTTTTCAATTTCGTGGCCCATTTTACCGTAGCCAATAAGTGCTATTTTCATTTGGGTTAATGTTACTAGGGTTTCTGCTACAAATTTATTAAAAGATTATATTATATGTGTATTTGTGCATAGGTTCCCTATATAATATCGAAACGAGCATGTTTAGGTAAGGAACACAAACTAGCATTAACAAGGTGATACGTGTTCCATTTAACCTTAAAAAAGTAATTCTGTCTGGATGAAACATTGGGCGTTTTCTTGTTTCCTTTTTGTATGCATATAAAAGGCTACCCAAATTTAAGGGTATAAAAAAAGGGAAGCAAAGCCTCCCTTTTTTACTATTTTGTGTCCGAACTATTTTAGTGAATCAACAATAGATTTGAAAGCTTCTGGTTGATTCATAGCAAGATCGGCTAGTACCTTACGGTTGATCTCAATTCCTTTCTCGTGAATTTTACCCATGAACTCAGAGTATGACATACCGTACACGCGAACTGCTGCGTTGATACGCTGAATCCAAAGAGCACGGAATTCAACTTTCTTTTTCTTACGGTCGCGGTAAGCGTAGGTAAGACCTTTTTCTAGGGTGTTTTTAGCAACGGTGTAAACGTTACGACGTGCTAAGAAGTTACCCTTAGTTTGCTTGAGGATTTTTTTCCTTCTAGCCCTCGATGCAACTGAATTGACTGAACGTGGCATTGTTTTACTTGTTTTGAATGGTTAGCGTTCCTGGTGTGGAATCTTTTTGGCTAATTCATTCAGGTTAATAACTCAAATAGTAATCAAAAAAGGTTGTAGCTTATCTTAAGCCAAGCATAGTTTTTACACTATTTTCATCCCTGGTGTGAACAAGAGCTGTGTGAGTAAGATTTCTCTTACGCTTGGTAGCTTTCTTGGTTAGGATGTGGCTTTTAAAAGCATGTTTCCTTTTGATCTTCCCTGTTCCGGTTAAAGCAAAACGCTTTTTTGCTCCGGAGTTAGTTTTCACTTTAGGCATTCTTATCTATATATTTAGAGATTGGAATTGCTACTTTTTCTTTACCACTTTTGGGGTAAGGAATATAATCATCCGTTTTCCCTCAAGCTTTGGTAACTGTTCCACTTTACCGAATTCCTCTAGGTCCTGAGCAAATCTTAGAAGCAGAATTTCTCCCTGCTCCTTAAATAGAATTGAACGACCTTTAAAGAACACGTAAGCTTTAACTTTTGCACCTTCCTGTAGAAACTTTTCAGCGTGCTTTAGCTTAAAGTTATAGTCGTGCTCATCGGTTTGGGGACCAAAACGGATTTCTTTTACTACAACCTTAACGGCATTCTGACGAATCTCCTTTTGTTTCTTCTTTTGTTGATACAGGAATTTTTGGTAGTCGATGATTCTACAAACAGGGGGATCGGCCTTGTCTGATATCATTACAAGATCTAACTCTTGCTCATCAGCCATCTTGCGTGCTTCCTCAATAGAGAAAACCCCTGGATTCTCAACATTATCGCCTACTAGCCTTACAACACGTGCTCTGATATACTCGTTTATCTGATGCTGTGCGTTGTTGTCCTTTTTATTAGGCACAGGACGTTTATTTAAAACCGGTGCTGCTATGTTAAAGCCCTCCTTACTTTGGTTAATAACTAGTTTACTATTTATTGTAACAGTTTGGCTATTTCATTGTTCACGTACTCAGCAAATTGGCTTAGTTCCATTACGCCTTTGTCGCCTTCGCCTTGCACACGAACAGCAACTGAGTTTGTCTCAGCTTCTTTTTCCCCAACAATTAGTAGGAATGGGATTCTCTTTAACTCATTGTCCCTTATCTTTTTACCTATCTTTTCGTTGCGGTCGTCAATCAGGGTGCGAATATCGGAATTATTTAGGAAATTAAAAACTTTTTTCGCGTATTCGTTGTACTTTTCACTGATAGGCAACACAACAACTTGATCTGGGGTTAGCCAAAGAGGGAATTTACCGCCTGTATGCTCAATTAGTACTGCAACAAATCGCTCCATGGAGCCAAATGGTGCACGGTGAATCATAATAGGGCGGTGGCGCTTATCGTCGTTGCCAATGTATTCTAGGTCAAATCGCTCTGGTAGGTTGTAGTCAACTTGTATGGTTCCCAGCTGCCATTTTCTTCCAATGGCATCCTTTACCATAAAATCAAGCTTTGGTCCGTAGAATGCGGCTTCTCCTAACTCTGTAACCGTTTTTAACCCTTTCTCTTTTGCTGCCTCAACAATGGCGCTTTCTGCTTTTGCCCAGTTCTCGTCGCTACCAATATACTTCTCGGTGTTGCTTGGATCGCGAAGCGATATTTGTGCTGTATAATCAGTGAAATTAAGGGTTTTGAAGATGTATAGAACGATGTCTATAACCTTCATAAACTCATCCTTTAGCTGGTCTGGACGGCAAAAGATGTGTGCGTCATCCTGAGTAAAACCACGAACTCGGGTTAAGCCATGAAGCTCGCCACTCTGCTCGTACCTATATACGGTTCCAAACTCCGCAAGACGTAGAGGCAAATCCTTGTATGAGCGAGGTTTTGCTTTGTAAATCTCGCAATGGTGAGGACAGTTCATGGGTTTAAGTAAGAACTCTTCGCCTTCGGCAGGGGTGTGTATGGGTTGGAATGAGTCCTTGCCATACTTGGCGTAGTGTCCTGATGTTACATAAAGTTCCTTTTGTCCAATGTGAGGGGTGATAACCTGTTCGTACCCATGCTGCTTTTGCACTCGTTTAAGGAATTGCTCCAGCTTTTCGCGAAGTTGTGCTCCTTTGGGTAGCCATAAAGGTAATCCCTGTCCAACGCTTTGTGAGAAAGTGAACAGCTCCAGCTCCTTGCCAATTTTACGGTGATCGCGTTTCTTTGCCTCTTCAAGAAGAACTAGGTACTCATCTAGCTGCTTCTTTTGAGGGAAGGTAATACCGTAAATGCGGGTAAGCATTTTGTTCTTCTCGTTACCACGCCAGTATGCGCCAGCAATACTGGTTAGCTTTACCGCTTTTATGTAGCTGGTATCTGGAAGGTGTGGCCCACGACAAAGGTCGGTAAAGGTTCCCTGTGTGTAAAAGGTTATGGTACCGTCCTGTAGGTCGGTTATAAGTTCAACTTTGTATGGATCGCCCTTTTCAGTGTAGGTTTTTAGCGCTTCGGCTTTTGAAACCTCTTTGCGAACAATTTCCTGCTTCTCCCGAACAAACTCAAGCATTTTGTTTTCAATGGCAGGTAGATCGGCTTCGGTAATTGTTTGGGTTCCAAAGTCAACGTCGTAGTAAAAACCATTCTCAATGCTAGGGCCAATGCCTAGCTTAACGCCAGGATAAAGTGCCTCTAACGCTTCGGCCATAAGGTGTGCCGATGAGTGCCAGAATGCATGCTTTCCTTCCTCGTCGTCCCATTTGTGTAGCTTAATGGTTGAGTCCGTAGTTATTGGGCGTGTTAAGTCGCGGGTTTCTCCGTTTACGGTTACGGATAGTACCTCTTTCGCCAAGCGATCGGAGATGCTTTTGGCGATTTCTAGCCCTGTTACCCCCTTGGGGTACTCTCGGATGTTTCCGTCTGGAAATGTAATCTTAACCATTTGGGTTTATTTATGAAAAACGTTTGCAAAATTAAGGAAATTACTTGAAAGATACGTGCGAAAAGGGAAAAGATTAGTGTCCGTTCTCCCTCCTTTAGCAATTAGCTCTTTACTGTTTTTTAGCAATAGTTTTGATAGAGCCGTTTGTGCTCATTTTGTTTTTCAGTTGCAGTTATGCTCAAATAATCCTAGTGCGTAGGGCTATACGAGGCTCATTAGGAAGTCGCTAAGCATAAAAAAACCTCTCAGCAAACAAAACTGAGAGGTTTTAACAAAGCCGTGAACCATTTAGTTTAGTCGAAAATGGGACACTAATCCTTTTAGTTCATTTGATTGATTCGCCAAGCGCTCTGCCTCCGAGGAGAGGTTTCCGCTCCACTGTGCGTTTTGCATTGCCACGTTGCTTAGGTGGTCAATGGCATCACCAATTTGCTGTGTGTTGTTAAGCTGCTCCTGTATGGTATAGTTTATCTTTCTAACAATATCAAGAGACTTTTCAATTTCGGGTACTAATTCAACTAGTCTATCCTGTGAGCTGTTTGCCGTGTCAATGGTGAGGTTGGAAAGGCTAGCTATTTCGTTTGCTGCAAGGGCACTTCGTTCAGCAAGTTTACGCACCTCGTTGGCCACTACGGCAAAGCCCTTGCCGTGTTCTCCTGCGCGGGCAGCTTCAATGGCTGCATTAAGGGCTAGGATATTAGTTTGCCGTGCAATTTCCCCAATTACCGAAATTCGTTCTATTACCTGTTTTATGCTTGTTATGCTGTTTTGTGTTGTTGATACCACGTTGTTGATGCTTGATGCTAGCTTTAAGTTTATCCCCTCGGCCACACCAGAACTTTGAGAGTTGGTGCTTATGCTTCCTGTAATTTGTTGGATAGTTAATTTTACATCTTGCGTTAGGTTGGACTGTTGGGAGGCGTCGTTTGATAGCTTGTGCGAGAGGTTTTTAAATTGACCACTACCCGTAACAAAATCGGAACACTTACTATCAATATGGGATACAATAGATTTAAGTTGTATTATCATGTCGTTTACCGCGTCGGAAAGTAAGCCCAGCTCATCGTTTGTTTTGATGTTTACCTGCTGGTTTAGATCTCCTTTGGCAACGCTTTGGGCAATCTCTGCAATTTTTGCAATGGATTTGGCTGGCTTGGAAACAAGGTAATATATTAGGAGCAGTGAAATTATGAGTAAACCTATGCCTGTTGCTAAAACCTGATTCCTGTAACTTCTAATTTCCGATATAACCGTTTCTGCTTCAATGTCGCACCCCAATAGGGCAACAACCTCTCCCTCACTATTCTCTATGGGAGCGTAGCAGGTTACCATCCATCCATAGGTTTCGTCGTAAGTAATAGGAGTGTATCCTATCTCTTTTTTCAAAAAGGCGTTATTTATTAAAGGTAAATCGTCCTCATCAAAATCGGCAATGCTGTTCATAGGCGAGTAATCCTCTGCGTTAGGATCGCCGCCCTCAATGGCATAATGGTATTTCCCATCCTGCTCATAAAAGGTGTAAAGGTATTTCATGTTGGTTTGATCCCTCATAACCATTAGCTTTTCCCTTAGGCCATTGGCGTAGTTTGAGTACTCCTCGCCCGATTTAATAACTGTTGTAAGGGAGTCTCCATCAACTAGATTCCTTGCAAATACCACAACCGTTTTTGTGTGTTCGCCATTGAATCTTGTACCAAAATCAACAACTTTATTGTAGCTAATAATTCCTGTTGTGAATAGGATGCCAAGTACAATTGATGTGATTATTAGCGATAATTTTTTGCTTACCGAGATGAAGCGTTTTGAGTTCATGGGTTTATTGTTTCGATTTTGTAAAGGAAACTAAAGGTACTCCATTTCTAGGCTAGTTGCTTAATGAGCATTGGTGTTTTTGCCGCTTGGTTGTGGCTGTTGGTCAAAAAGCAGAAAACCCTTTGCTCTAGGTAAAGCAAAAGGTTTTTCTGTAGTAACTACTTAATTTGCTGCAAGAACAAGTTTTTTCTGATTAACAAATACGCAAGGGGTGTACTGCCTTAGATTGTAGTTAGAACTCATTGATTCTCCGTAAGCTCCGGCAGAACGTATTGCAATAATATCGCCCTGTTTTAGTGATGGGAGCTCTATGCTGGTGGCAAACGTATCTGAACTTTCGCATATTGGGCCAACAACATCGTACATTTCAAAGGTGAGGGAATGGCTGTTAACAACCTCAATTTTATGCTTGGCTTGATAAAGGGCGGGACGAATGAGGTTGTTCATCCCAGCATCAACAATTGCAAATTTGCGCTCGTCGCCTTGCTTCACGTAGAGTACTCTGGTTAGCAAGTTGCCGCACTGCCCAACCAGTGAACGTCCTGGTTCAAAGTGTATGCTTATGTTCCTTGGAACCCTTAGGTTTCTATAGAACGTTAAAAAGTACTCGGCAAAACTAGGAATTGGGTTGTCGTTCGGGTTCTCATAATCAATGCCTAACCCGCCACCCAAATTAAGGTAGGATATATCCAAATGCCCATACTGCTTTACAATGCCGTTTGCATGGTGTGCAAGTTGAACAAATCGTTTTAGGTCAAGTATTTGGGAGCCTATGTGAAAATGAAAACCGATTACTTTTACCCACTGAAGAGAGGGTAGGCTATCCACCACTTGAATTAGCTCCCTATTGCTTAGTCCAAACTTATTTCGATTTGTTCCTGTGGTGATATGCTGATGTGTTCCAGCATCTAGATTGGGGTTAAGGCGCAAGGCAATGGTTGCTGTTTTATCCAAGCGAGCCGATATTTTGTTGATTTGCTGCAGCTCCTCAATGGATTCAACATGGATGCAAGCAATGCCCTTATCAATGGCAAACTCAATTTCACTTTCCGTTTTACCCACTCCTGCAAAAACAATGGATTGGGGAGGAAAGCCAGCATTTATAGCCGCAGCAATCTCATTGCCGCTAACGCAATCGGCTCCAAATCCTCTTTTTGCAATGGTTTCAAGAATGGTGTGGTTGTTATTGGCCTTTACTGCGTAGTGGAGTATGTAATTGTACCTATTTGCCTCTGTTTGTGCCGAGGCAAGTGTTTCCTCTAGTAAGTTAAGGTTGTATTGGTAAACTGGTGTTTCCATGGTTAGTGTTGTTCAATTGTAACTTCGGTTGATACTACTGTTTGAAGCGCCATTAGTGTTGCTTGTTTGTGACTGCTACTCACCAAAATGGAGATGTTATGCGAGCTCCCGCCATAGGATATTAACCCAATGGGTATATGCTTTATGGCATTAAATACTTGGGAAGCAATGCCTGGTTTTTCGGCAACAAAGTCGCCCACAATGCAAATAATACTGTGGTTGTGCGTTACCTCTACAGACGAAAACTCCCTAAGTTCCTCAGTAATTTTGGATAAGTTCGATGTGTCGTCAACGGTAAGGGTAATTGCTACCTCGGAAGTGGTAATTAGGTCAACTGCTGTTTTTTGCTGAGCAAAAACATCAAATACACGCTTTAAAAAACCATAAGCCATCAGCATCCGCAACGATTTAATTCTAATGGCTGTAATTCCATCCTTCGATGCCACGGCACGTATCCCGTTGGCTCTGTAGCTCGATGTAATTCGAGTGCCTTGGTCGGTTGGGTTTAGTGTGTTCTTAAGTAGTACAGGAATCCCTTTTTCTCTGCAGGGGTGAATGGTTGATGGATGCAGAATCTTTGCTCCAAAGTAGGCAAGCTCTGCAGCCTCGTCAAACGATAGTTCGCGTATGGGTGATGTGCCGCTCACGTAGCGTGGGTCGTTGTTATGAAAACCATCAATGTCAGTCCAAATTTGTACTTCGTTGGCATCAATGGCATTGCCAATTATTGCAGCGGAGTAGTCGCTACCACCCCTTTTTAGATTATCAACATGTCCTTTGGCATTTCGGCAAATAAAACCTTGGGTAATAATAATATTAATGCCAGAACAGGCATCGAGTAAGCGATTTAGGCTTTCGGTAATGTAAAACAGGTCGGGTTCTCCATCTTTGTCTATTCGCATAAAACCCAAAGCAGGGATTAGTGCGGAAGGAACCTGCTGCTCCTGAAGGCAGAGGTGAAACAACGTAGTAGATGAGAGTTCGCCTAGCGCAAGAATCTCCTTTTCTATGTTTATAGGTACGTTTGGCGCCAAAACCATGTCTATAGCCTTGTGGAACATCTTTTTTATTAACTCTTTACCCTTCATTTTAAACTCCGATGTTCTGAATAGCTCATTACACGTTTCCTCGTGCTTCTTCTCTACCTGTTTTAGTAACTCTACAGCTTTTGGTTTTTCTTGCATTGCAACAAATGCAGCGCTTTCAACCAGTTGATTTGTAACTCCGGCCATAGCCGAAAGAACCACAATTACAGGTTCTTTGCTTGGTACAATTTGTGTGAGCCTTTGGATTCGCTCCGCAGAACCAACTGAGGTTCCGCCAAATTTTAAAACTTTCATTTTGTTTTGAAGGGTTAGAGTAAAACAAAAAAGGCCTGCAGTATCTGCAGGCCTTTACCATTATTTAGAGTTATAAGAGTTTACACTATCTTCCCATTTCTCCTAGCCTGCTTAGGTTAATACGTTTCTTCATAGACATGGACATGGCCATCTCTACGCGTTTATACTGCTTAGAAACCTTTAACGAGCTATTTGAAATATTTGCGTTCATTTTTGCTTTTTGCTGCTGCAATATTACTGATTTTTTCTAAATGTACTACCGGTACTCATATTTTATTCTGCTCATTGACAAGTATTTTATTAAACCGTAAATTGTACCAAACTGAAACCTAAAGCAATGAGAACACATAACGTGAAAAACTTGATGACCCGTGGGGTAACCATTAAGGAAGAGAAAGTTAAGTCGTTAGCGGCAAATGTGCTTCCTAACACTTTGGTACTAGAAAACTACGAGCCTTACCCTGGCTACTACGGGTATTTTCATCCTCCATTCGACTCTACACCTCGTTCAATATTTATTGTACTGGCTAAGGACTATAATATACTTGAACTTGCCAGGGTTATGGCAAAGGTAGGTAGAGAGCGTTTGCACGATTGCGATGGAACAATAGGGTACTTGAAAATTGATAACGACACGTTCCAGTGTATTCGCATTAAGCATTTAACTTGTTTTGACGATATTCTAGATATACAGAGCAGGTTTGTTAGCAATGGGATTGAGATGCTAAAGCACAAGGAGATAGATAAGCCTGTTCTTATCACTGTACATAAGTCATTTCTTATAGAAGTGGTTGCTGATGGCATTTTCCAGAATACGATTGAGGAGAATAAGTATTACTTTGAGCTGGATACCACTCTCACTTGGGAGCAGTTTAAGGAGGCTACCGAAATGGTTAGAAACAATATTCCTAACAATCTTTTTGATGCTGCATTAGGGTTTTTCTGGACGCTACAAGGGCCTGCCGATGTTATTCGTATTTACGATACAAAAGCGAACCTTGAGCGTATTACCGAAATTAAAGGCTTTTATGAGGCTGCCATTAAGCGGCTGTAGTAATATTATTACTTAACGTAACTGGGCCAGACGAACAATCTGGCCCTTCTTGTTTTACATTTGTATCCTATAATAACAAAGAACCAACTCCTGTTTCCTTTGTTAAAGTAGCATAAGGAATTAAAGGCTAGCTTTAGTTCTGTTAACCTTCAATGTTATAGAATCAAAATTAGTTGTATGAAAAGTACAAAAAGCTATCAGTACGAACTGGAATTTCTTGTAAGGGATTATGAGTGCGATTTACAGGGCATTGTGAATAATGCAAACTATCAGCACTACTTAGAGCATGCCCGTCATCAGTTTTTGCTTGAGAATGGACTTGATTTTGCGCAACTTCATGCCGATGGAATCGATTTAATTGTTACCCGTGCCGAATTGGATTACAAGGCCTCATTGGTTAGTCGCGATAGGTTTGTAGTTAAGCTAAATATAGAGCGAGAGGGAAATGTTAAAATGGTGTTTAATCAGGATATCTTTAGAATTCCAGATGGTAAACTAGTGCTTTCAGCTCGCATGATAGGAGTTGGCATACGCAATGGTCGTCCTGTTCGTCCCGATTCCATTGAAGGACTTAGTAAGCTTCTGGATGAGTAGATTGGTATCAATAATTTTGCTAAATTAGTAGTAACTGAACCAATTTTGGTAAGTTGGTAAATACATTGTAGTGGTGATAGAACTTTGCTCAGCAACCTACCCATCGGAACTATACGTTTTAAAAGGACGGTTGGAGTCCGAAGGAATTAGCTGTTTTATATCCAACGAAAACGTTATTGCTGTACATCCCTTTTTTTCTAATGCTGTTGGGGGCGCCCGATTAATGGTGTCGACCGACGATTATCCTCATGCCCTAACCATATACAACGAGTTTATTTGCGGGGAAATGGATATTAGCATATCCGATGAGTTTGATAAGGTGAAGGAGGAGCTCCGGATTCGTTCGGATATAAGGCAAAGTATCGCAAAGAATGCTGCTTGGGTTGAACCCACATTTACCCCACGGCACCATAATCAGCAGGAGGTAGAAGCCATTCTGCATGCCGAGCAGCAGCATGAGCAGAATAGGGAAAAGGAGCCGCTTACTTGGCCTCGGTTTATTGCAGGCCTTATTGACGGAGGGTTATCGCGGTACATTAGGCGTAACACTACCGAGTTTTATTTGGAAGAAGAGCTAATATCAACAAATGAGCGTGTAAGCGTAGCCGAAGAGTCCAGCATTACCTGTCCCAAGTGCGGTTCAGTAAATGTAAAGTTTGGTTTTTCTGTGCACCAGCGTCAAGGGGTTGGTGCTTTTATCCTAACATTTTTGTTTAGCATTCTGTTTGCAATGCCTGCACCTTTTCCCAAGTACCGTAAACGTTACCACTGCTTCGATTGTGGCGAGGAGTTTAAGTTGAAAGTATAGAAATAATCTATAAAATAACCTTTCTGTAATAAGAAAAAAACACTTTAGGCTGCAATGCTTAAATGCCTACACGTCTGTAATCGAATAGTTTAATATAATGCATCATCTTGGGGAAGGGTAATCGACTTTCTCTGTTCTATCTTATGTTATACCGATCTATGATATCGATTTTTATTTGAGGTGATTCATATCAACCTTCTGTGTGGTTCGATTTTGCTAGAAAAGGTGTATTATGGCACCAAAATTATCCCCTTGAAAAGCATAGTCAATTTTATTGTAGTTGCATTTGTTATCTGCTTTATGATTAATGTTGTACCTGTAAATGGACAGGTGCGCAACATTGGTTTGGATGAGCTAAATTCTTGTGTGAATGCAGATGTAAAATCTCTAGTTCTACAAATTGAATCGTCTTATGCCGATGGAATAGCAAAACAGTACAACATTGCTACAAGCAAAAAGTTGTCTAAAAAGAAACGTCTCGAGAATATTAATACTTTTATCTCCATACAAATTCTTGCCTTTAACCAGCTTCAGGAAATTTGGGAGCAACAGGTTGAATCCTCACAAAAGAGCCAGTCGAAAGAGTACTATGAGGAGGCAAATGCAATATTTAGTAGCGCTTCTATTCCCTCCGAGAGTTCAGAAATTGATTTTAAGGATATAGATGCTGGGCTGTCTCAATCCAACTTGCTACACGATGCCATTGTTGCGATGAAGCGCGCTCTTAGGGAACTATTTTGTGTGGGGGAGCCCCAAAGTTCTTTAAGCCTAAACGTTGATAGCAATAGCCTTGATACATCCAAAGTAGTTGCAAAATCCCTACCCCAAAGTGGTGCCGATTTGGTTGTTAATGTTGATATGGTTAACCGATTTGTTCGGGTTTGGAATGAGGCAAACTTCCCATTGACTTACGATACCTATGTGTACCAACCTCGTGAACGTGAGCTGTTTTCCAATTCGTCGTTATATCGCTACTACTTAAAGTCCTACGGAAAGGAACCTGCTGATAACCTTACTTCTAGTGCTGCGAATTTGCCCATGCAAACTACCACCACTGATGTGGGTGAGGCAACAAGAAACGATGCAGATCTGCCCCAGAGCATAGTGTCAAGTAGTTTAGCCGAAGAGAAACCGGATACCTACAAGAACAATGGCGTAGGGCGCACCACAACTAAGGATAAAAATTCAAGTAAGGATAAGATTGTATCAAGTACTACTTCGAATACAGATGTTTCCACTACCAACCAAACAAAAGAGAATACCGTTCCTGATAAAAAGGGTGAAATAGTTGAAGAAAAAAAGGAAGAGACAATTTTAGATTCTCCTTTTAAAGAGATTCCCTATAACAAAAAGTCTAATACCTCAAATAGCGCTGATGTTGAGTACTATACAATTCAACTTGCGGCCTCCAGAAAGTATCAGCACAGCGGAGATCAACTTAAAAAGTTATATAGTGGTGCCGATTATATGGTAGAGGTGAGGGAAGAGGGTGGATGGTATAAGTACCTATTGGGCAAATTTAGCACCTTAGAAAAGGCGCAAAACTTTTTGGAAAAATCATCAATAAAATCGGCGTTTATAGCAGGTTATACTGGTGATAAACGACTAGGGATTTTTGGCTACAAATCGTCAGCAATAACTAACCAAATGGCGTTAGAATCTGCTGTGTACAGAGTGCAAATAGCTGCTGCTAAGAGCCCAATTCCCGAGGCCGTTCTTTACAATGTGTATAACGGGCCCAATCCCATTAACATGTTTTTTGAAGATGGTTGGTATCGATATTCAATTGGCGACTATTTGCTATACGATGAGGCTGTTGCTGTTAAAGACTCTTGCGGTGTTAATGGCGCTTTTATTATGCCTTATGTTAAAGGTAAGCGCTATTCTAGTATAGGGAGTATTGCTCAGCTGAGGAGTCAGTGTGCTAACAGAACATTTTATGTTGTACAAATTGCCTCGCTAAAAAAGCCGTTAGAGGGAGCAAAGGTAAGCAAGCATTTTGGAAAATCCTTTGCCATTACACTAAGAAGGGATGGCGATATTTTCCGTTACTATATTCCAGCATCGGTTGATTATAACGAAGCAAAAGCGCTGGTGAAAGAGGTTAATGTTGAAGGTGCATTTATTGTAACCTACAAAAATGGTTCAGTTGTAAATCCATAGAAATCTAAATAACATGAAAAGAGTTAATCTACTTATTATTCTGAGTGCGCTAGTTTTCACCCTGATTTTTTCAGGTTGCGCATCCCGAAAAGATGTTTTGATGCTACAGGATGTAGCCAAATCGTCAGCATCGTTTAATAATTCGGGGAAAACATCGTATAAACTCCACAAAGGTGATAACCTATACATTAAGGTTTATAGTGTTGATGAGAAAACTGCAAAGTTTTTCCAGAGCGATTTGCCAAACCTGATGAACTCTACCTACCTGTTCCTTAATAGCTATACTATTGACGAAGAGGGGTATATAAACGTTTCGTTTATAGACAAGCTTAAGGTAGAGGGTTTAACCATTGAGGATGCTAGGAATAAAATTCAAAAA
Organism: Bacteroidales bacterium UBA5206; assembly: GCA_002412705.1. GTDB lineage: Bacteria > Bacteroidota > Bacteroidia > Bacteroidales > Tenuifilaceae > UBA5206. The sequence continues at coordinate 27,123 of DHVO01000160.1, forward strand.
ACCTTGAACGAGTATTTTAAGGAGGCTACAGTAGTAGTTAAGCTAATAAACTTTCAGGTATCGGTTCTTGGTGAGGTAAATTCTCCTGGTTCATTTACCATCGATAAGGAGCAAGTAAATCTTTTTCAGGCGTTAGGATATGCTGGCGGTGTTAAGGATTTTGCAAATGTAAAAAAGGTAAAGCTGGTGAGGCAAGTTGATAACGGCTCTGAAGTTCATGTGCTAGATCTTTCTAATCCACAAATTCTTGAGTCCGATTATTTCTACCTTATGCCAAACGATATTATTTACATTGAACCAGTTGGTGCAAAATCGAGAATTTATGGGTCCAACACTCCTTACATTGTATTCTCATCACTATCTACAATTCTCCTTTTCTTAAACTTATTACTAAAGTAACAGGGCAATGGATTGGGATAGAGAGAATGAGGAACAGGTATTGGATTTTAGACAAGTTTTTGGGGTAATTGTTAAAAACTGGATATGGTTTGTAGTTACCCTAATTACATTTCTTTTAGCAGCATTTCTATGGAACATGCTCTCAATCCCAGTGTATAAACTAGAGGCTAAGGTGCTTGTTAACGAGGAGGGATCTACCTTTATGGATCCTCGCTCGCTGGTTAGCCAAAGTTTTATTCCTAACAGCTATAAGGTTAGGAAAGAGATGCAAATACTTGGCAGCTACACTCTTGCAAAGGAAGCGGCTAAGAACTTACCTCTTGAGGCTAGCTGGTGGGTAGAAGAGAGCTTTAAGCCCAAGCTAGTTTATCCTCCTCCATTCAGAGTACTTTTAGATTCCTCTTATTTCCAGAGTTTAGGGGAGGAGATAGAGTTAGAGGTTCTTGACTCTTTAAAGGTTAGCATTTTGTTCTTGGACGAGGAACAGGATGTTACTTATACCGATACCATTGCGTTAGGAACCTATTTTGAGTGTCCTAGTTTTAGGTTCAAACTCTTTCCGGGAACAACCATACCCTCGTCCCGTAAGTATAAGTTCCGCATTCATGGTAATGAATGGTTACAGCATTTTTACTCTAGGGTTGATATTCAGGAGGAAAAATCGGCATCGGTTATAAGAGTAAGCTTGGAGGATCAATCGGCTACTAGGGCCGTTGCCTATTTAAATGCGCTAACTCAACAGCTACTTAAACGAGAAGTACGAAGAAAGAATCAAATAGCGCTCAATACAATTGCTTTTATCGAAGCGCAATTACAAAGTGTTAACGACTCGTTAAGAACCTCCGAATCTAAGCTGGAGGAGTTTAGGCGGGTTTCGGGTGTTACAAACCTCGATTTTCAGTCCCAACAAACATTTGAAGTTCTAGAGGGACTTGAGAAAGAGAAGGCTAGTTTGGCTGTGTTTCTAAACTACTACGATTACCTTAAGAATTCTATTGCAACCAGTAAGGATTTGAATAAGCTCATAGTGCCCTCTTCTATGGGGATATATGACGATTTGCTTAACAAGTTGGTACTTGACCTAATGGATTTATACTCGGATAAGGCAGAGGTAATGATTAACTCTAAACGAGAGAATCCAATGCTTGGTGCCGTTGAGCATCGCATAGAAGAGCTTAAAAAGAACATACTTGAAACCATTAATGGGCTTATCTACTCATCAAATCTCTCCATGAAGAATATTGATGAGCGGTTAAATAGGTACAAATCAATGGTGTCTCAAATCCCAGAGAAAGAAAGGATGCTTTTATC
>DHVO01000160.1:28992-38407 GCA_002412705.1 Bacteroidales bacterium UBA5206
CAAGCGCAATTGGAGAAACTTGGATTGCCATTAATGGGGGAGCTTATTCACTCCGATGATGACAATGACCTTTTTGCTGTTGCTTCTAATCCTGTTTCGTTGTTTGCCGATAACTACAGGACACTAAGAACAAACGTTAAGCTTTATATCACTCAGGGTGAGCAGGCAAGGATTGTGCTAATATCCTCGTCGTTTGCAAGTGAAGGTAAAAGCTTTGTTTCAAGAAATTTGGCCGCAAGCTTTGCGCAGGCTGGACACAAAACGGTTCTTGTAAATGGCGATTTGCGCAAAAGCGATAAGGTAAAGGTTGAAAATGGCGATAAGCTATGGGGGTTGAGCGCATATCTGAGTAAAAATATTGATCTCAAGGATTTAATTATCAAAACAAGTATTAATGGCTTATCCTATATCCCTTCGGGTGTAATACCGCCAAACCCTACAGAGCTAATTGACTCCCTTCAAATGCAAGAGTTACTGGCAAGTCTTAAGAATGATTTTGATATTATTATTATAGACACACCTCCAATTGGTATGATTGCCGACAGCCTGATACTTGCTCAATATTCGGATCTAATCCTTTTTGTTGTTCGTTTCAAGCATAGCCGATTTAAAACAATAGGGAAGACTTTAGCACAATTGAGGCAAACGTATAGTAAAAAGGTGGCTTTGGTTGCCAACGATATTAAGCCTAAGTACTATGGTTACGGGTATTATAACTATGGTTACTACTCTAATGGAAAGAAGGGAAAAGGGTAATATCCCAATTCCCTTGCCCATAGAGGCTAGTACAAATCGGGTACAAAGGTTTGTTCTGTAATAGGTGGGCGTACATACGACTTATCATCCTTTCTTTCGGGAAGATCGATAGGAGGAGGGGTAAGATCCTCATAGGGAATTAGGCTTAGCAAGTGGTGGATGCAGTTTAGGCGCGCCCGTTTTTTGTCGTCGGCATGTACCACATACCAAGGGCATTGTTTAGTATCGGTGTGGGCAAACATCTCATCCTTAGCCTTGGAGTACTCAACCCATCGGTTTCTCGATTCAACATCCATTGGGCTTAGCTTCCACCGCTTTCTGGGATCTTCAAGCCGTTCGTGGAACCGCTTCTCCTGTTCCTTGTCGCTAACCGAGAACCAGTACTTTACTATTTTAATACCAGAGCGTATTAACATGCGCTCAAATTCTGGGCACGAGCGTAGGAACTCAACATACTCCTCGTTAGTGCAAAAACCCATAACCTTTTCAACACCAGCGCGGTTGTACCAACTTCTATCAAAGAAAACCATTTCGCCAGCGGCAGGTAGGTGAGCCACGTAACGCTGAAAATACCACTGCGTTTTTTCCCTTTCGGTAGGGACTCCAAGGGCTACTATTCTACAAAAGCGGGGGTTAAGAATTTCTGTAATGGTTTTTATTGCACCTCCTTTACCAGCAGCGTCGCGACCCTCGAATATAACTACAACCTTCTCCTTTTTTATTTTTACCCACTCCTGTAGCTTAATTAGCTCCTCTTGAAGCTTGGTGAGCTCACTTTCGTAAAAGTCCTTCGATAGTTTATCCTTTTTGTACTCAACCTCTTCGTAGTTGAGTTCGGCTAAGTGGGGCTCATTTGCTTTTATGCTATTCTTCTCCTTTTTTTCGTTCTTTTTGTCCTTTTTGTGTCCCATGGGAGTGTGCTTTTTGGTAGAACAATTTACAAAAGGCTAGCTATTAATAAGCAAACTTTTGTAACTTATTTTCTAATAAAATAGGGCAGTGCGGCAAATTAGTGTTTTGCATTTTAACCCTTTTTAGGCCTTTAGATGTTATGTGGGTGCTCAGTTTTTAATGGCTTTTGTATCTTTGCCGTCTTAATTTTTTGAGATTTGGAACAAGCAAAGGATTTTACAAAGGGGAATATTGGTAAGCAGATTTTTAATTTGGCGTTACCAATTATGGGTACGGCATTTATCCAAATGGCATATAACATGACCGATATGCTTTGGATTGGCCGTGTTGGAAGTGGTGCGGCTGCAGCAGTAGGTGCTGCAGGTTTCTTTTTATGGCTAGCAAACTCGTTTGTTTACACAACAAAAATAGGTGCCGAGGTTACCATTGCTCAGAGCTTGGGCTCGGGGCAAGGACACATGGCACTTCGCTACGCCCGTCATGCACTGGTTATTGCCATTATAATGGGTATTATTTATGGGCTATCCATATTTACTTTTAGCCCAAATCTTGTGGCGTTTTTTCAACTTGGCGACCAAGCGGTGAATAGCAATATGGAGGCATACCTAAAAATTATTGCTCCAGGTATGCTCTTTGCCTTTTTAAACCCTACCTATTCTGGTATGTACAATGGAAGCGGATTGTCGCGTATTCCATTTAATGCCAATGCAATTGGTTTGGTTATTAATATTATTCTAGACCCACTTCTAATTTATGGTGTGGGGCCATTTCCAAGAATGGAGGTTCGGGGTGCTGCTTACGCAACGCTTATTTCGCAAGGTGTGGTTACTGTAATCTTCTATTTGTATTCTCGCACATCAAAGTCTCCTTTCCGCGATATGCTAAAAGGATTTGTGCCAGACCGAGCCCTGTTTGCTCGCATATTTAAAATAGGAGTACCCGTTTCGGCGCAGAGCGGACTATTTGCGCTTTTTGCCATGATTCTTGCCCGTATTGCTGGTGGATGGGGCCCTCTTGGTGTTGCTGTGCAAAGCGTGGGCGCTCAAATTGAGGCCATATCGTGGATGACAGCTTCGGGATTCTCCACAGCCCTTTCAAGTTTTGTGGGGCAGAACTTTGGTGCAAAGAATTTTAAGCGCATCAGGCTGGGGTACTATCGTACGCTTGGATTAACCATGTCCATTGGTTTGGTTACCTCACTGCTCTTTATTGTGTTTGGCGAGAATATTTTTGGGCTATTCATACCTGAGCCACAGGCAATGAAGGAGGGTGGTTTGTACCTTCGCATACTTGGCTACTCTCAGCTGCTCATGATATTGGAAATCACCACATCTGGTGCTTTTAATGGTATGGGTAAAACACTGCCACCCTCAATTACTGGTATTGTGCTTAATGGGCTTCGTATTCCCATGGCATTGGGGCTTTCGGCATTAATGGGATTGAGCGGTGTTTGGTGGAGTATCACCATTTCTAGCTGGCTAAAGGGAATAGTGCTGTTTATTTGGTTCGCAATTATACTTCTAAAGCTTCCCATTGTTAGGGAAAGGTACACATTACCACAGAAGCTCTTCTTCCATATCATCCCCAATAGAACTCGACAGCAGTTTTTTGATGGTTGTAGTAATTAAGCCCTCTTTGTGTACTATTTTTGTATTTACTTTTGCGGCTGTATGTGCTACTAACACGGAGTAGTGCTATATTTACACCCAATAATTGAACAAACGTTTACAATAAGCGTTTCTCATTGTACATAAAAATGTTCGTAAATGATTAATGTTCAGGACAATTCAAGGGTAGCAGTTATTACCAAAGATTCCAATGTTACCTATCAGGAGCTTTTACAGCATATTGATGCCTTTGCTCAGATCTATGAGAACAAAGCCTATAAGATGATAGGTATTTATGCCGAGAATAGTTTAGAATGGATTTCTGCATTCTATTCTGGTATTCAAAATGGCTGTGTTGTTGTTCCAATTGACTATTTGGCTTCGCGCGACGATGTTTCATATATCCTTAACGATTGTAAACCCGATTTGCTATTTACCACCTCAAAGCAACAAGACGATGTTGAGGCGATATTTGCAAATCTTAGCCATAAACCAGAGCTCGTTTACCTTGATAAGGTTGAGCAGAATAATAGCACAAGGGAAGTAAAACCTTGGGAAGAGCCCTCCGATGTTGAGAAAACTGCGGTAATTATTTACACCTCGGGAACAACCGGAAGTCCCAAGGGAGTTATGCTCTCGTTTAAGAACCTTATTGCCAATGTTCGCTCAGTATCAAAGGATGTTGAGATTTACACAGAGGATAGGCAGGTGCTAATACTACTACCATTACACCATGTGTTCCCTCTTGCTGGTTCCCTTATGGCTCCTCTATACGTTGGTGGAACAATAGTTATTTCGCCATCGATGCAATCTACCGATTTGCTGGACACGCTAAAAAAGAACCGCGTTGCCATTATGATTGGCGTGCCCCGCTTATACGAGATGATTTATAAGGGCTTGAAAGCGAAGATTGATGCTTCGTTTGTTACCCGTACTATTTTTGCCATTGTTAAAGCGTCTGGAAGTAAGAAGCTGGCACGTAAAATATTTAAGCGAGTACACGATGGCTTTGGTGGACACCTTCTATACCTAGTTTGTGGTGGTGCTGCGCTACCAAAGCACGTGGGTGGTTACTTTCAAACCCTTGGGTTTGATGTACTGGAAGGCTTTGGTATGACCGAGGCTGCCCCAATGATTACATTTACTCGCCCAGGAAAGGTTAGAATTGGCTCGCCAGGTCAAGCCCTTCCCAACTTGCAAATTGAGATTAGAGACGACGAAATTGTTGCTAAAGGCGACAATATAATGCAAGGATACTACAACCGTCCGGAGGAAACAGCCGAGGTGCTAAAGGATGGCTGGTTGTACACTGGCGACCTAGGATATATCGATAGTAAGGGGTACCTTTTTATAACAGGTCGTAAAAAGGAGATTATTGTTTTATCGAACGGTAAAAACATTAATCCCGTTGAGCTGGAGCAAAAGCTGGAGAAAGGCTTTGCTGTTGTTAAGGAGGCCGGAGTTATTCTCCATAACAACCTGCTACACGCAGTAATCCTTCCCGATTATGGTGAGCTTACTGCCCTAGATGTTAAGGATCCCGATGCCTACTTTAGAGAGCAAGTAGTTGCTGTGTTCAACCAGAGCCAGAGCTCGTACAAGCGTATAATGAAGTTTTCTTTGGTTACCAATGAGCTTCCGCGTACCCGCCTATCCAAGTTACAGCGATTTAAACTCTCCGAACTTGTTACTGGGGGAGGTAAAACAGGTAAAAAGGCAGAGAGCTATCCTACCACCGAGGAGTTTTTAGCAGTTAAGAGTTTTATTGAGACTCAGGTTGATATGGATATTCTTCCCAGTCATCACATAGAGTTCGATTTAGCGTTGGACTCTCTTAGCAAGCTAAGCCTAATAGATTTTATTCAGCAGAGCTTTGGTGTTACCATCGAGGACGATAAGCTGCTGCGTTTTCCAACCTTAAGCCATTTGGCCGAGTACATAAAGGAGAAGAAGCAGTGGTTTAAACAGGAGAGCATTAACTGGGCCGAGGCCTTAAAGGAACGTGTTGATGTTAAGCTACCCAAAGCATGGCCAACCCAAGGTGTGTTTAAGAATGTGGCTAAATTCTTTTTTAAGCTATACTTTAGGTTTAAGGGCGAAGGGGTAGAAAATATTCCCGATGGTCCATGTATTATTGCTCCAAACCACCAGAGCTTTTTCGATGGGCTATTTGTTGCATCGTTCCTAAAGCGTAAAACAATGCGTAAAACCTATTTCTACGCAAAGAAGAAGCATGTTAGCAACGGTTTCCTAAGGTTTCTTGCTGCAAAGAACAATGTTATTGTAATGGATATTAACAAGGATCTTAAGGAATCTATACATAAACTGGCCGAGGCGTTGCGTAGGGGCAATAACGTTATAATTTTCCCCGAGGGTACCCGTACCACCAACGGAAGTCTAGGTGAGTTTAAAAAGACATTTGCCATACTTAGCACACAGCTTAATGTTCCTGTAGTTCCTGTAGCTATTGATGGGGCTTACAAAGCGCTACCACAGGGCTCTAAGTTTCCAAAACTCAATACAAAAATTAGGGTTAACTTTTTGAATCCGGTTTATCCAGAGGGGCATACAACCGATTCCCTTACTCAGGGAGTTCAGGAGTCTATTCAGAATGAGCTATCGCGTGTTGCTAGTTAGCCATATGTAAGGGCAATAAAAAACTTAGGGGCTGCAAGCGCAGCCCCTTTTTTATTCTATGCATTCCTGTATTGCGCTAAGTAGTATTTTGGGAAGAAGCGGTTTGGTTAGGTAGGCTCTAAATCCCATATCAAGGCACTGCTGTTTCTCCTCGTGCATTGCATATGCCGTTTGGGCTATAATGGCCTGTTCTGGCTTTTTCTTGAGGATTGCTTGTGCTGCCTCAATGCCGTTCATAATGGGCATTTTTATATCCATTAGCACAATGTTGTAGTCGTTGGATTCCATAAGTTCCACCGCTTCCTTTCCGTTATGTGCCCAAGTAATATTAACACCCGTTGGATTTAGCACCTCCTTTAGGTATAGGTAGTTCATCTCCTCATCCTCGGCAATAAGCAGGTTGATGTGTTGCCACGAGCTAGCCGCGGTATCGCTAGTAGCGCTGCGTTGCTTTTTCTGCATGCTTTGGCTAGAATCCCAAAGGGCTCGGGTTTTGTTTGTTATGGGAACTCTAAAAAAGAAGGTAGAGCCGGCTCCCTCTTCGGACTCAAGCCATATGTTCCCATTCATTAGCTCAATAAGCCTTTGCGAAATGGTTAGCCCAAGTCCCGTGCCTCCATATTTTCGGCTCAGGGTTTCGTCAACTTGTCTAAACTGCTCAAAGATTTGCTTGCGGTGCGACTGCGGAATTCCTATTCCTGTGTCGGCAACCCAAAACTCAAAGTGAGTCTCCCAAATCTTTAGCCCAAGGGATATGGTTCCTTTGTCGGTAAACTTAACGGCGTTGCTCAGCAGGTTGCTCAGCACCTGTTTTAGCCTTAGCTGATCTAGAATCACTCGCAGCTCACTAATGCCTTCGGGTACAATAAGGTTTATGTTGAGATGCGCCTTGTCCTGCGAAACGGCCATGTTGGTAAATAGGGAGTGCTGCTCGCGAAGCAAATCAATAAGGTTAAACTCCTTTTCCAGAATGGTTATTTCGCCAGCCTCAATTTTGGCTATATCAATAATGTCGTTTATTAGGTTGAGCAGGGTGTTACCACTACTATTAATAAATTTAACGTACTCCCTTTTTTGGTCGTGCGACAAATCGGGGTTAAGCAAAAGGTTGGAGAAGCCAATAATGGCGTTCATGGGAGTTCTAATCTCATGGCTCATATTGGCTAGGAATGCAGATTTTAGCTTGTCCGATTGCTCTGCGCGCTCCTTGGCAACACGTAGCTCCTCTTCTGCTTTGTGCTGTGCTGTAATGTTTCGGCCAGCGCCCACTAACCCAATTAGCTGCCCTTTCTCATCAAAAAAAGGAGTGCGGTGGGTTGATAGTAGCAGCTTTTCACCATTGGCAGGTGTAATCCACCTTTCGTCTATAACGGGCGTTTTGGTGGTGTAGGCCTTTAAGTCTGAGTTGAGAATTTCCTTTGCCAGCTCAGTGGAGAATATGTCGAAATCGGTTTTACCTAGAATCTCGTTCTCATCGTTTATTAGCGCACCAAAGGCGTTATTGTAATTAACGTAGCGACCATCCTTATCCTTATGGAAAAGCGGGTCGGGAATGGCGTTGATGAACTGACGTAAAAGGGTGCGCTCCTTTACCAACTGCTTCTCCGTTTGCTTACGAATGGATAGCTCGCTATTTAGCTCCTGGGTTTTTTGCTGTACGGTTTTGGTTAGCGACCAGTTCCAAAGGGCAATGGTAAATAGCGCAATAACAAAGAAGGATATGGCAATTACCGATATCCACATAATCCTTTTGGGAATTGGGGTTGACGACTCACCAAACCACTTGTTGTATATGGCGTCGTACTCGCCTGTTGCTTTAATAATGGCTAGCCCTTCGTTTAGCCTATCGGCTAGTCCGGGTAGGTTCTTACTAACGGCAAAGCAGTAGCGTCTTGTTTCGAGAGGTGGTCCAAATGGAACAATGTTTTTTAGCTTGAACTCCTCGGCATACCTTAGCGCCGATAGCTTGGAGAGTATAGCGGCATCGTGCTTGCCCGATGATAGTAGCCTAAGCGCATCGGCTTGGGTCGATGCGTACACAACGGTTATATTGTTTAGCCCCTTAACAATATCCTCAGAAATGTCGCCTTTTTGAATAATTATCTCCTTGCCGCTTAGGTTGTCGTAGTTAAAGTTTTTTTCGTTGTCCCTTACAAAAAAGGAGTATGACACAATGGAGTGGGGCTGAGTAAAATCAACGTATTTGGCCCTTTCGGTGCTGTAGAATAGGCCTGCTAGAATATCAACTTTACCCGTTTCGATGTTGCTAATAACCTCGCTCCACGTTTTTAGCTCTATGTATATATTTAACCCCATAACCCTAGATATCTCGCGTATAAGGTCGATGTTAAAACCATCGGGTTCGCCCTTTTCGTTGGAGAACTCGTATGGGTAGAACATGGAGTCCGACTGGACTATGTATATAGGCTTTTGCAGAGGTTCTCTGGAGTCGCGGGGTTGCGAGAGCGAAATGCTGCTTAAAAGGGTAAGCGCAACAAGAATGGTGATAAGGGCTTTTAGGTATCGCATGGTTACGATAGTTTTTTGTGTGGCTCTTTCTTAAAGAACATAAAGCTATGCAGGGTATCAATTAGCTCTTCGGGCTTAATGGGCTTGGATAGGTAGTAGTCGAAACCCACTACAGCACCCTTAACCTTATCCTCGGCCATGGCGTAGGCCGTTTGGGCAATAACAGGCAGCTCGGGGTAGGCTTTTTTTATGGCCTTGGTAGCTTCGTAACCATTCACAATGGGCATTTGTATATCCATTAGAACTAGTGATATGTCGGGATTCGATTCCACAATTTTAATGGCCTCCTGTCCATTTTTGGCTCTTAAAACGGTGGCACTGGTAATATTGAGTATCTCCTTTATAAACATAAAGTTTATCTCCTCGTCCTCGGCAACTAGTATTGTTTTTCCGGCAAAGGAGTTGGTTTGTATCCACTCGTTACGCTCGGTTATTAGGCTATTGTTTACGTTGGGTATTATAAGCGGAAGAATAAAGAAGAATGTGGAACCCTTCTCTGGTTCGCTCTCAACCCAAATACGACCACCCATTAGCTCAACCAACTTTTTTGATATGGCCAAGCCAAGTCCTGTGCCGCCGTACTGCTTGGTAACGGTTTCATCGCCTTGACGGAATCGCTCAAAAATCACGTTAATTTTCTCCTGGCTCAAGCCAATGCCCGTATCCCTAACATAGAACAGTATGGTTGCATTGTTCGGAACCATGTAGCCATACTCTATGCGGCCTTCGGAGGTGAACTTAAGGGCGTTGTTTAGCAGGTTAATGAGTATTTGCCGTAGCCTAAACGGATCGCACAGTATTCCAAACTCATCGTTGGCTATGGCCTCGTGCTTAATAAACCTTATGTGCTCCTTTTTATGCTTTACCTTCTCGGTTTGGAAAAACTCGTGGAGCTCGTACAGCATCCTGTTAACCGATGTGTTGGATTTGGCTATTTTAAGCTGACCAGCCTCTATTTTGGCTATATCAATAAT
>DHVO01000160.1:38484-40178 GCA_002412705.1 Bacteroidales bacterium UBA5206
CTGTCGGCCTCTTCGGCCTTCTCCTTGGCAAAGCGTAGCGAGAACTCGTTCTCCTTACGTTTTATGCTAGTGCTTACTTGGGTTGATATAAACTCAAGCAGCATTAAATCGTCACGGTTGTAGGTATCGGCTGCGGTGTACGACTGGGTGCCTATAACCCCAAACACCTCGCCATCAATTATTAGAGGAACGCCCATCCATTGCAACGATGGAGTGCCCACCAAATCAACTTTACCCTCTTGGTTAAGTGCCTGTATTTGTTCCCTATTTACAAGTAGGGGCTTGCCTGTGTTTATAACGTATCCCGATAGGGTTTTGCCCTTTGGGAACTGGTTAAAGGTGTCATGCTCATCATCAAGGTAAGCTAGCTCTAGATTGGCCCTGTACTTATCGAATCGGATAATGAAGAAGTTTTTGGCATCCATCACATCCTTTAGCTCATCGTGAATTAGCTTAAACAGCTTATCTATGGATTGGATGTTGATTTCGGAACTGGTTATATTGGTAAGCGCGTTCTTTATCTTCTCTATACGTCTAAAGCGGGTGATATCGTTAAGGCTTATTACGCGCATTCCGTTTATGGAGCCAAACTCGCACTGGAAGTAGAGCCTACGACCCTGTTTGGTGTGCAGCAGGAACTTTTTGTGCTGGAACTTATCCTCGAGCTGCTTTAAGCTGAATGGGCTAGAGCATGGAGATTCTAGTATGCTACTCAAAAGAATGCCCCGTTCCAGCGATACTCCAAAGGTTGAGAGGAAACTGTGCGTTGCATCAACAATAATACCCTCATCGTTTACGCAAGCACCTATAAAGGGCAGGTTTGCAATGGTGAAGCTATTGCCATATTCTATATGTCCCATAAAACAAGCATCGGTTATCTGTGTAACATCCTAAAATTTACCACCTCGTACTTGTAAAAATAGCAAATAGATTGAGGTTGGTACCTGTTATTTGGAACTTTTTTGGAAATAACCTTTTTTGCGTTTTTTATTAAAATATTGATATTTAGTGCATACACAAATTAGGCGCTGCAGCTAAGTGATATTAATCATCTTTTGTAAAATCGCTTTGCGCGCGTTCTGTATGGGTAAAAGAAAAAGCGCTCCCGTATCCTTTTTAGTAGGAGGGGAGCGCCTTGTGCTATTGGGCAATTAGCTAATTACGCCAGAACCAATAAGCTCGTCGGCTAAGTACCACGCCGCAAACTGTCCCGCAGTAATACCCCGTTGCATCTCATCAAAAACAATGTAAATACCATTGTCCTGGCTCACCAGCGTAGCCTTTTGTAGCGGCTGACGGTATCGGATGCGCACCAGTAGGTTGCGGCTTTCGTGCTCCAATAGGGCTAGGTCTGGCCTAACCCAATGGGTCTCGTTCGATGGAATAAATAGCGCTTTACGGTTAAGCCCTGGGTGAGAGTGCCCTTGACCAACGTAAACAATGTTGCGCTCAATATCGGTGGCTATTACAAACAAAGGCTCTGGTTTACCGCCAATGTTAAGCCCTTTGCGCTGACCAATGGTGTAGAAGTGGGCACCGTTGTGCTTTCCAACCACCATACCATCGGTTGGTTGGTAGGCGAAGGGTTTGGCCAGCTCCTGTAGGTTTGTAGCATCAACAGGAGGTAGGCTGTTGTAGTAGCTAACGGGAATCTCTATAATGTTACCATTGGGTATTGCGCTTAGCTTTTGCTG
>DHVO01000030.1 GCA_002412705.1 Bacteroidales bacterium UBA5206
CTCATATCTCGTAAGCCTTAAATATACATCAGGTCTTTCACTTAAGAGATATTGATTTAATAAATCCCAAGTTTTCGGACTGGGTCTATTATAAAATTGTACTTGAAATAAATTCTTTTCTTTTAAAATCTGACGAATAGACTTTTCATCCAAATCTCTTTGAATATTTATGCATCCATTACCTGCATTTATCCATTTATCAGTTTTAAAAATATCTTGTAGCATTGTCGTTCTTTAATATTGGTGCCAACGTTCCCGTGCTAAAAATTGTAAGGGAGTTATAATCCACAAATCTGTCACACGTTAATAACTTAGTTAAAGGTAGTAAAATTGAAGAATCTACACATCAACCCTTATTATTTTTAGCACGTGTTGGCTGCTGCTGTTTTCTTTCTTCTATTTCTTTCATTGTTCTATTAATAATTTCTAATTGCCGTAATTTTTCTATTTGTGCGTCAAAAATATAGTCCTTTCCAAAAGTAAATTCTCCATCATGATGGAATTCAAGTTTCCAATTATGTGTTTTATCCCATACAGTCTGGTCATTAGCAAAAAATAATCTATTGGAGTATTTAATTACCATTTTCCATGTTAAAACAAAACCAAAATCAGGTTGCATTGCAATAAAAACTCTATGTCTAAAAGGAATTCCAAGTTTATATAGATATTTTTTGATTTGTTTGTCATCGCATAAACGACTGTCAAAAATCGATATGGTTTTAAAGTATTTCTTTGTACACACAGCGCCAAAATCTGACTCGGCTTTCCAAAGGAAATTTGCTGCTTCTTTAGTCAAGATACTAATTTGGTCCTGATGTTCTTTTGACGCTAAATTTTTGTTCTCATCAGTAAAAATCCAGTTGCCTATAAATTCATTTAATGGAACAGTAAATTTCTCAATATTTTCCAAATTAATATTCATCCTAGATGTTTGTTTGTATGTCACTACAGTTGCAGCCAACGGTCGCAGCTATGCGCCGGGCGGGATTGCGAAGCGCGTCTGTATCCCACGAGTTGAAACTACGATACGGGAACTGCTGCTCGAAAACCTCTAAAACCCGCATGGCGTATAGGTGTTGTTAGGCGCTGAATTTATTGTTTCAATTGTAATTTGTTTATCTAATAATCTGAAATCATTTATATCTGGAATGGTTAAACTAAAAGTGTTCTTTCTTAAGTTCTCCCTTAATTCCATAAGTAAGCGACCAAGTGCATTTGTCCCTGAATAAAATTCACCTTCTTCAGTTGCCCCCCAAACCTTATCAATGTCAGTATACTCTACAATTGGAAGGTCCTTAGTTTGTAATAATATTTTGGAAAAAGTGTCCATATTTTGGTACAACTTTATCTCTAAGCAAAATTTCATTATTTTAAATCTATTCTGATTCCAGTCAGTGCGAGATTTTTCAATATGTTCTCTACCAAATTTCTTTGCGGAAATTGGACTTGGGAATGATAATATTTTAGCTTGAATTTCAGGGGAATTTGGAAATCTTAATGCTTGATAAAGGGCTTCACTATTCTTTATAATTACTCCATCAATATGTAATGGAAATCCAGGTGCCATATTTGACAATCCTCCATATTTACCTTTAGTACTTTTAAAGGTAATACATTCATTCTTTTTATATTTTCTAATACTTAAAGACATAATGCAAAATTAATGAAGTCCTCGATTTTTCACAGGAAATAATGGATACCAATCATTTGCTCCCCACCAAAAAACAATTGGACATGTGTTTGAAATATTACGCCACGTGAAGAAATGACTTCCAGTTCCTAATGTCTTATAGGAAGGAGGTGTCATACCCAATGGTCTTAAACTTTTAGCTGTCAGGCTATCAATTGATTTAATTATTTCAAAACCTTTTTCTAGAAGGATGTTCTCATATCGAATTCTATTGTCAGGAGTTGAAAAGAATTCTTCTTTTTTAGGGTAATCTGGATTTCTGAAAGCTACTTTTTCATTTCGCATGTCATAATCTCGTTCAAAAGCTTCATCGATAAACTCCAATATTTCAGAACCTAAATCATTTTTTATTGGGTAAACATGATTAAACTCTGGATTCGGATTGTAGAAATTTATATGTGGATTATTCTCAATTTCAGCTACACGATAAAACTTTAAATCATTATTTAAATTGTAGCCTAAGCTTTTATCTATTGTAAATCTTACATTATTTGTTGCCCAATTATGAAGAATAACGAATGAGGCAATTATCCTGATATTTGATTTTTTGAATTCATCTTTTCCGTAAGCGTTAATTTCTTCTAAAATATCATTTCTAAAAGTACCTCCAGATGCAAGAACATCATCGATATATAACCAATTCTTAATTTCTTTAGTACCACAACCTGAAATAGTGCAATTATATTTCTCTTTTAATACTTCATCAATAAAGCCTAAGAATATCTTTTGACTTTTACCATTTTCTTGACAATCTAAAAACTTTGTCTCATCTAAGAACTCAGATACACTTGCATATTTAAAATCTTTACTCAATGTTTCAAATTCATTACCCAATATTCTTAGTGTATTTTCTTTCGTTAAATAACTTTTTGGTAATAGATGTAGTAATTCTGTAAGTATAAATACTCTATCATCTTCTTTAAACTGTTCAATCCATTTTGTAACATGCTCTTTATCAATCTTAGTCCGATAGAAAATATTAATATCATCCTTACGATAATCCTTAATTATTTCAACAATATCTTCTATTAGCTTTTCCATTTTAATTTATCTATTATGATTAGAGTCACTCTCGATTATCGTCTTGCAATTTTGCGCCTAACTCACTTATCTATACACCAAAGGNNAAATATTGTACACCATAAGTACACAATATCCCTGCTACCACATGTGGTAACCGAGCAAAGGATTTGGTTGTTTTTTTGCAAAATAACCATAGAAACTATTTGGGCTAGGTAATGCTTTGCTAACGCAAAGCCATATGAGGGGATTGGCTTCGCCGAACTCACAGCACGCTCGGTTTGTGTGGCAGCGGGGAGATTCAAGAGAACCTAGGCTATATACTAACAACCCCTTAGTGTAACTCACAGCGTATAACTTTGCTCACCAGCCACTAATCTATAAAGATGTCGCACCTACGGTGCTTAAAAAAAGATGTGAGATGTTAGACGAGAGACTTAAGACTAATCACAGACTAAACACAATACACTAATCGCCTAACATTAGTGTAACCAGTAACCCGTCACTCGTAACAAAACAATTGAGACGCTAAATGTTAGATGCAAGACGAGTGTTATGCAGACACTAAACACGAAACACCAAACACTAAACACAAAACTCCAACCCCTTCCCGTCCTACCCGAACAGCCTAAGGGTTTGTAGCAGCATACGGTTTAGCTCAAGGGTTTCAATAGGGCTAATGCTTGATATGCTGCTAGCAATGGCCTCTGTAATTATTGGATTTATGGCCTCAAAAACCTCTCGCCCCTTTTTGGTGATGGAGACAAGCACAGAACGCTTATCGGTTGGGGAGTCTATTCGTTTAACAAAACCTTTCTCGGCCATCCCATCCAGAATACGAGAAAGAGCGGCCTTATCCTTTTCCACAGCAGCAGCCAGAGCATTATGGGGGGTATTATCGGTCTTAACCAGCTCCGATAGCACAATCCAGTAATCGGCAGTAATATCGCCAAACCCCTCTGCTTTTAGCACTCTGTTAACCTCAGTTTTTAGGCGTATAGCGCAGCGGTTTAGGTTAAAAAAAAGCTCGGAATAAGGCAACTGGTTCTGCATGGAGTATAGGGCTATACGTTATACAAATCGGTATTTCTAAAGGCAAAAATTTGCTGAAGCATCTCCACACCCACTCTAGCCTGCTGATGATTGGGATCTAAATCCAATGCCTTATAAAAATCGTTATTTGCACCGGTTAGGTCTCCCTTCTGGCGGCGGGTTTTACCACGTAAAAACCAGGCCTCGGCGTTGGAGGGCTCAGTTTCAATTGCACTGCAAAAAAGAGTTTCGGCCTCATCAAGCATACCTTCCGAAAACTTTGCTATTCCCTTACTTATTATTGACTGGCTCATAAAATCATTTTTTCTAAAGAACAGGCTTACCCCTGCTTTGTTTGGTACATGGCATTACTTTTTATAAACTGGGCAGTTACCAATGGAACCAAATGGGATATATCCTTACCCGCTATTACAAGGTTCCTAACAAGGGTCGAGCTAATAGGTAAAATGGGAGCATCAACCTCTTTTACCCTTGAGTATAACTTTAGATGCTCCTCTATATCTACACCGGGCCTTGGGTACACAAAAATATTGTAGCCAGCGGTTAACGCTTGGTAATCCTTCCACTGGGTTATTGTAGCCAAGGAGTCGGCACCCATAAGCACCGTAAAGCGGTAAGATGGATGCATTTCCTGCAACCGTTTCAACGTATTAATGGTAAACGATGGCCGTGGCATCTTAAACTCAACGCTGCAAACCCTTAAATTGGGGTTTATGCTGGCCACGGTTTGACGCACCATCTCCAATCGGAGGGTATCCTCGGCTAGCTCACCAATGGGTTTCAGCGGATTTTGAGGGCTAACCACAAACCAAACCTCAGCAAGGCCTGTATGGCTAAGCATGTATTGGGCTATTGCCACATGCCCATTATGAATGGGATTAAATGAACCAAAAAACAGCCCAACATCCATGATTTATGCAGTTAGAAACGCCTTAACGGTTTTTATTGCCTCGGCAAATGCTTGCTCAAGGTTATCGTTAACAATAATTGTATCGAACTGGGGAGCATAGGCCATCTCCTCCTCGGCCTTTCCTATGCGCTTGGCAAGGGTTTCTGGGGTTTCGGTACAACGGGCAACAAGCCGCTTCTCCAGTTCGGCAATAGAAGGTGGCTGCACAAACACCGAAAGCGCCTGATTGCCAAATATCCGTTTAAGGTTTACACCTCCCTTAACATCAACATCAAAAAGAACATGGTTCCCTTTAGCCCAAATGCGCTCCAGCTCCGACTTTAGAGTTCCGTAGTACGACCCTGGATAAACCTCTTCCCACTCAACAAACTGGTTACTGGCAATTCTTTGCCTAAACTCATCGGCCGATAAAAAGTAGTAATCCTTCCCGTGAACCTCTCCTGGTCGCATGGCACGGCTACACGCCGATATCGAAAACTCTAGGTTATTACAAACCTGTAGCAAATGCTTTACAATTGTGGTTTTTCCTGAACCCGATGGTGCAGAAAATATCAAAAGCTTCCCCTGCATAGCGTAAAATGATATGGGTAGAGCACAAAAATGGCCTAGCCCAACTTTAAATTCTTAATAGTAATGATAGATAAACGGACTATAGCACGTTAAGCACCTGCTCCTTAATTTTCTCCAGCTCGTCTTTCATCCTAACCACCACCTTTTGCATGTTGGCCTCGTTAGACTTTGAGCCAAGGGTGTTAATCTCGCGTCCCATTTCCTGAGCAATGAAACCTAGCTTACGCCCAGGAGCGCTCTCGCTTTTCATGGTTTCCATAAAGTAGCTACAGTGGTTACGAAGGCGAACCTTCTCCTCGGTTACATCAAGTTTCTCTATGTAGTAGATTAGCTCCTGCTCAAACCTATCCTTATCAACCTTAACCTCGCTGCTCAAAGAGGCAAGGGCATCCATTAGCTTCTGTTTCACTGCGCTTAACCGTGTAGGCTCGTGCTTCTCAATCTCGAGTAAGTACTCCAGAATAAGGTTCACCCTTTTGGATAGTTCTACTTCCAGGGATAGCCCCTCCTGCTCCCTAAAGGCGATGTGCGCTGTTGCAGCGTCCCTTGTGGCTTGCATAAGAGCAGCCCACTCATTATCGGACACCTCCTTTTTATCGGACCTTAGCACCTCTGGTAGGCGTAAAATGGTTTGTATAATTGATTCGTTTGCTTCGGACAAACCTAACTCGGCCGCAAGAGCCGATATCTGGTGATAGTAAGCCTTAAAGGTTGCAGTGTTGATGGGAACAGCCACCGACTCCTCCTCTGTTTCCACATTAATGGAAACATCAACTTTTCCGCGGGTAAGCAAATTGGCTACAATGTTACGCAGCTCCAGCTCACGCTCCCTATAAAACGAGGGCAGCCTAAAGTTCATATCAAGTTGCTTGCTATTGAGGGATTTTACCTCAACAGTTATTTTTTTACCATCGGCACTTGCTTCGGCTTTTCCAAAGCCCGTCATAGAATAGATCATAGCCATTGAATATTATTCGTGCAAAAGTAAACTATTACATGCTAAAACCCAAGGTAATCAATAATAACATCAAAAGCATTGAGACTTGTTTAGATGATTGCAGCCAGCTCCCCTTTTTCAGATTCCATAGGGGCGCCAGCAGGTAACATTCAGAAACAAAAACAACTTATCGGTGTAAGCAATACGCTTTTTAACCATAAAAAATTGATTTGGGTTTAAATATTCAGTAATTTTCACTTATTGCTCAGACCAATGCAATTTTCCTAATTATCAGAGCAAAACAGGTCCCTCTTTGAAGTGTAAACTATAACATCAATGCATATGAAATCATCTTTACTAAGATTTCTAGTAAATGTGGCTTATTTAGCAATAGCAGCAGGTGTAAACCTAGTGCTATCGTCAACCACATTAGCTCAAACCTATGAGATAAACACCGTTGAGCCACAGTACGTGATAAGCGTAAACAACCAACCGCCTTTTACCATTGCTGTAAAAAAAGGCACTCCAGCAGCAGCGTTTGGAGGTCAAGGATACGAGATACAGCTATCCCCTGCGGGCACCGTTAGAGTACTTGATGGCCCTGGCGGAATAGAGGTGTCGCCAGAAACAATACTAACCGAGGCAATGGTTCTTGAGGCAAATTTTGCGGAAGGAGAGCTTATTAGGGAATACTCCATAAAACTTGGGCCTACCATTGTTTCCCTTTCTGGAATAGTAAGAGGGTTTGATTATAACTACCTCTACGGTTTCTCGTCGGGAAAAGTATCCGATTTACTTGCCGACCTTGAGGTTGATGCGGGTCTAGGTGCAAAGGCGGTTTACCTAAACGAATCGCTAACCTCGCTAGCCGACCTCTCCAGCAGCCTAGTAAACAACATGTACTTTGTTGCCACCAGCGCTAATGGCGTTCAAATTAAGTATCGCTTAGAGATTTACGACCCTCAACCCATGGTAAATTTTTACGTTCAATACCCTAACGGAGAATGGGCTTGTGGCGGCGATACTATTATAGTTCAGAACTACAGCTCTGTTCCTTTTGGCTCAACTGCCGAATGGTTTATGGATGGCAAACTTTTCCATACCGGATTCGACCTCCAGGTTATTCCAGCCATGCCAAGCTACCATCATCTAAGCCTTCAGGTTCACAATGCGCTTGGCGGGTATGTAGGCAGTTTCGATCAGCAAATAAACGCAGAGGGCTCATCAAATGACTTTACCATTTCCACAGGTAGCCAAGCCTGCCCTGGCACTGAGGTGTTCTTTTTCACCAACGACAACTACACCAGCCTAGAATGGGAAATAGAAGGAAACGTTATTAGAGATAAAAACTACATCAGCCATAAATTTGCTGCAGGAACTTACCAAATAACACTTAGAACGCAGTTTGTAAACTGCCCCAACGACACCATAATAAAGCAAATAGAGATTACTCCCACAGCTGTACCTGCTGTACAAATTGAATCCAAGCACACAGAGCTTTGCCCCAACGACGAAGCCATTTTTGAGATTGGAGACACTTGGGGGGGCGATTATACATTTGCGTGGGAACTATCCGATGGTACTACGTCATCGGAGAGAACCCTTAAGCATGCCTTCGCCACAACGGGTAATCATTGGGCTAGGCTAACTGCAACAAACGGATGTGGAGTATCCAACTCCGATACTGCTCACATTCAAATTATAGGAACACTAAAGGCGTCGGCTAGTTTCGAATATATGGCATCAACATACCAAATATGCAAAAACGAGCCCGTTGTATTTAGAACCCACAACCCCGGAGACGTAATTTGGTCGTTTGGCGATGGCTCAACAGCCGAAGGCAGGGAGGTGGTTCACTACTTTGCCGAATTGAGCGGCACATACGATGTAAGGGCAATGCTAACCAATGGTTGCGGAAATTCTGCTGTTGAAACAATGTCTGTTAACGTATTTACCGATGCCGGCTCAAACCCAGTGGAGAACACCTTTGCTAGAATTAAATCGCCATCGGGCGAACTTATTGATACAATTTACATTACCCCTGGCAGTAGCGTAACCTTTGTTAACATGAGCCCTTACGTACAGGGCAACACATTTAAATGGACAACCTACCCTGGCGATAGCATAGACATAGCCAGCACGGAGTACATTCACACATTCCCCGATACCATGACCTATGCACAAATGTTTAACGTTTTCCTTGTGCAAAAGAACCCTTGTGGCAGCCAGCAATCGTCTCAAGTAGTTGTGGTGGCAGATCCATACCTTATACCCAGCGTTGACTTAAACATCATACCAGACACGCTATGCGTTGGCGACCCGCTATACGTTTTGGACAACAAGGGCTTAAGGCAGTACCCCGGTATTAGTTACAGCATTGATTTTAGCGATGGTACCATTTTAACTAACCACACCAGCTATTTCGATCTCGAAAAAGGAATTGTAGCCAGTCATTCCTACGCATCGGTTGGCGTTTACCCTGTTTACATAACCGCATCGGTATCGGGGGAAACAACCGGACAGTTCATGAAGGAGGTTTACGTAGTAAACAATGCAGCAAGAACACCATTCTACTACGTATCCAACACTACATTCCCAAGCAAATCGCCCAGCGAGATGTACTTCTTCGAAACATTAAAGCCTGGTGCTCCAGATACAATTATATTCTTTGGAATATCCGATTTGTATGCAAAACAGGGGAACTTTGAGATTTACAAGGAACCCATTGGCATGGCAAAATTCCTTGTTGATGTAGGCACCTTTACCAGAACGGAAACCGAAATTACATTCTCTTCGTACGAGGGTAGCTCCTGCTCTTTTGGTGCTCTAGGAACCTATAACATGACATTTGCACCTGGTTTTTACAGCGTAAACTTTACCCCCGTTAACGAGGTGTGCTTAACAAGGCAAGCGGCGTTAACAGAGCAAGGAGATATGCTCTTTACCGAGTTTAAGGAGAGCGGCAATGAACGTGCGGTTTGCGTTGGCGACAAGGTTTTCTTCGAATTCCTAGGCGGAACGCCTAACAAATGGGTAATGGGCGACGGCACCGAACTTGGAGCAACCGATCGCGGCGAGCATATCTTTGCAACCCCAGGCTTCTACAACGTATTTGCTCAAGCCACCAATGGTTGCGGAAGAGTTGACTCCATTTACACCAGCGTTGAGGTTGGTCTTAACGGACCAAAACCAACAGGTAACTTCTTTATTAGCAGCCTAAGCATAAAGGAGGGCGAAAGCATCACCTTTACTTACCAGCCAGACAGCAGCACATACCTAAACGCTGCGGTTCGATGGGAATTTGGCGATGGCTCTGCAATATCAACAGAGCGTATAGCCACACACACCTACACAAAAGCTGGTAAATACCGCATTTCGTTCGAAGCAACTAATGGCTGTGGCACAACCTACGAGGAGCGAGAAATTGTGGTAGAACCAATACCTGTAGCATTGCCAAAAGCAATAGTAACTAGCAACGAGATTAGGGTTGCCTCTGGCGAAACCGTTGACCTTGACGCTTCCCTTTCGTTAAGTTCAACCGGAACAACATCGGGCATTACTTATCTTTGGAGTGCTCCTGCAGAGCTATCACTCTCTAGCACAACTACCGCCATTACTTCATTTACAGCGCCAGTAGTTGAAGGCGAGCGTAACTTCATTGCAAAAGTTACCGTAACCGAAGGTTCGTTAACCTCATCTAACTTTGTAAACGTAATTATATCGGAGGTAGTTGTTGCCAATGCGGGTACAGACCAATCGGTTTATGAGCAATCGGCTGTAACATTTGATGGTTCTGGCTCATCGGGATTTAACCTTAACTACAAGTGGTTCTTCCTTGGAGCAGCCTCACCATTTGCAACGTCGTTCGACCCTGTTGTTACGCACACCATACCTACGGTGCATAAGGACACAACAATTCTAGTTAAACTAGAGGTTACTAACGAGTTTGGTGTATTTGAAAGCGACACCATGGCTCTTGCGGTGCTAAACTTACCCAACCTAGCAATCTACGTTACGGAGTATGGTGATCCATATCCAGCTAACGGTACATTCGAGTTCCCATACACCAATCTCGATACGGCATTTAACAACTCATCGGCTGGCGATACCATTTACATATTCCCAGGCTACCATACCCGCGCGTACGAGTTCGACTCTCAAATTAAACCAATTAGATGGCCGCTCAGCATAATTGGTCTTGAGGGCGCTCAGAGCACAACGGTAACCAACCCATGGGATCACATGGGTGGCGTTATTGGCTTCGACTTTACCAGCACACCCGATTTAAGTGGAGATATACTAATTTCGGGGCTAAGGATTGAAGCAAATGGCAGCTACGTTTACGGAGTAAGTGTACAAGGAACTCCTAACGCTAACCTTACTCTGGAAAAATCCATAATTATTGGGGGAACAAGCTACGAAAACTTTAACCTAACAAAACTCAACAGAGTAAATGTACGGGGCGTTATAAGCCACCCTGTAGCCACAGGCGCAATAATATCCGAAAGCACAGAGGTTTTTGTTACCAATAACACGTTTGGCGTTGGTGGGCTAACCATTAACTCATCGCCACAAGCAACCATAACAAACACCGCATTCTATGGTGCAACATATGGGTTAACGGCCAACTACAGCAGCAATGTTTACGTTAAGTACAGTGGGTTCTTTAACTGTACAAACGACACGCTAACCTCGGCACTGGCCAATATAACCCTAGGTGAAGGGGTACTTAGAGGCGATGACCCGCTATTCCTAGATCCTGTAAATGGGGATTACAACCTACAAGCAGGCTCACCATACATAAATAGCGGTGATCCTAATCCAGCCTACAACAACGCCGATGGCAGTAGAAGCGACATTGGAGCCATTCCATACTTCTCCGCTTATCAGCGCATACCTCTATCGCAGGGATGGAACATCATTGCTTCATTTATTGATGCAGAGAACCCAAACATGCAAGCGCTGTTCAACGACATTATCCAAAGGGGTAACCTAGAAAAAGTACAAGATCAGCATGGTCTTGCCCTTGAGAACGTAGAGGGAACTTGGATAAATGGCATTGGGAACTTTGATGTTAGGCGTGGCTATCTTGTTAAAGTTATCGCAAACGACACCCTAATTATGACAGGATCACCTGTTATTAATGGGCGCGATATTGATTTAAACACAGGCTGGAACCTTGCTGGTTATCATAGCAAGGACTTTGAAAATGCACTTGATGTAATGTGGCCACTCATTGAAAATGGCAGCCTTGAGAAGATACAATCGGAAAACGGAGCATCCGTTGAGAATCTGCCTGGCATTGGATGGATAAACAGAATTGGCAATTTCCGTCCAGGCGAAGGCTACAGGCTACGCATGGCCTTTAGCACCATATTCTCGCCCGAGGGCAATCCTCAACCAACCAAATCAACAGCCACCGATAACACGCCAAGCACAGTGTTTACCCGTGGTTGGGTTGGATATGGATACAACCACATGAACGTCTATATCTCCTCGGCTACATTTAATGGAGAAAAGCTTGTTGGAGGCGACCAGATAGGGCTATTTGATGGAGAATTTTGCGTTGGTACTTTTACTGTTCCCAATAACGCAACCTACCCATTAGCACTGGTTGCTACGCTAGACGATCCATTCACCAACCAAAAGGATGGATTTAGCCCCAACAACCCTATTGGCGTTAAGGTATGGCGAGCCAACAGCAACAAAATGTCCGAAGAGGTGGAGCTAAACCTAAACACCAGCTACGATGTAACGTTTACAGCATCGGGTACAGCCTTTGGATCCCTAAAAGCAACTGCTACAGTTACCGGATTGCCAAACACCACGCTATTTGCCACAAAGCTAGCCGGTGCGTACCCAAATCCGTTTAGCAGTAGCGTTAAGGTTCAGTTCTCGGTACAAGAGGCCACCAATGTTACCATTGAGGTGTATAGCCTTGTTGGAGCCAGAGTTGCAGTTCTAACCAGTAAAATGTACCCCGCTGGTGAGCACGATGTGGTTTGGAACAGAACCGACCTTAACAAGAACGAAGTTCCTACTGGTCTTTACTTTGTTCGCATGCGGACAGGCAAGTACACAGGCAGCATAAGAATTGTGGCCGTTGATTAGCCTGCCACACAAACTAAAAGCGGCGAGACCTAATGGTCTCGCCGCTTTTTTTATTTCCAATTCATAAACTAGTACTCATCCTCATTGAAAAAGAAATCTTCCTTGGTAGGGTAATCTGGCCAGATATCCTCAATGCTTTCGTAAATTTCTCCTTCGTCCTCTAGCTCTTGTAAATTTTCAATAACTTCCAAAGGAGCGCCTGAGCGAATAGCAAAGTCTATGAGCTCCTCTTTTGTAGCAGGCCATGGAGCGTCCTCTAATTTCGACGCGAGTTCAAGTGTCCAATACATAGCTCGTTATTTTGTTAATTGTTTGATAATCAGTTTATTGCAAAACAACACTGTTCTGCAAATATAAAAAAATATCAATACTATACTCTAGGTTTCCAAGGAATTTGTACAATATTTAAATCTTTTGCCAATTTTCTTGATAAAACAAAGAAGTAATCGCTTAAGCGATTAATAAATATAATAAGATTTTCGGGTATTGGAGCATGCTCTGCAACACCAATGGCTAAACGCTCAGATCGGCGGCAAATGGTACGAGCTACGTGACACAATGAAACAGCCTGATGACCACCAGGTAACACAAAAGAACCAAGTGGAGGCAGCTCTGCATCCATGGCATCAATTTCTTTTTCTATTAGTGTAATATCGCTATCGAGGATTGGTGGAATTTTCACTTTGCAATCGTCGCAATCGGCAGCAAGTACCGATGCGCAGCTCATTAACCTATCCAGAACCTCAACCAGAAACTCCTTGGTGTGCGCATCAATATCCTGGTCGCGAAGCAGAGCCACAAAGGACATTAGCTCATCAACAGTACCGTACGCCTCTATTCTAGGGTGGTTCTTTGCAACCCGTTTGCCTCCAATTAGCGATGTAGAACCCTTATCGCCAGTTTTAGTATATACCTTCATGTTAAAAAAGTAAGATTTGTATCAGAACGTCACAGCAGCACTATTGTTCAGTGAGTACCACGGTTTGTTTCATTACAGGATTGGGATTTATCTCGTCCGTTTCAATTAAACCATCCTTTAAGCGAACTATTCGGCGAGCATGACGGGCAATATCCTCCTCGTGAGTAACAAGAATAATGGTGTTACCCGCGCTGTAAATATCCTCGAACAGGTTCATAATATCTATTGAGGTTTTGGAGTCGAGGTTACCAGTAGGCTCATCGGCAAGAATAATAGATGGTGTGTTTACCAGAGCTCGTGCCACTGCAACACGCTGGCGCTGCCCCCCAGAAAGTTCATTGGGTTTGTGCTCCATACGATCCTGCAATCCCACCTGAGTTAAAGTATCCGTTCCACGCTGTAAGCGAACATCCTTTGGAATTCCTGCATAAATTAGCGGAAGCATAACATTTTCCAGCGCAGTGTACCTAGGCAATAGGTTAAACGTTTGGAATACAAAGCCAATCTCCTTGTTTCTGATTTCGGCTAGCCTGTCGTCCTCCAGTTTACTAACATCGGTTCCATTCAATACGTAGCTCCCCTCGGTAGGTGTATCAAGGCAACCAAGAATATTCATTAGGGTTGATTTTCCCGAACCCGATGGCCCCATTATGGCCACATACTCGTTCTTGTTAATAGTAAGCGACACCCCTTCGAGCGCCTTAACTATAACTGTTCCAACCTTGTAGTACTTCTTGATATTGTCTATCGTAATTAAATTTTCTTGCCTCATTGTGCTGGTTATTGGTTATAGACCTTATTGTTCTGTATTATAGCAAAACGTAGTTACGTTAAACACCATAAATTCTTACGTAATACTACATTATTATATAGTGATGCCCAAACTTGCCTAGGTTAATTTTTGTTAACACAAAAAACGCTTATAATTCACTGCCTACTTATTGGCAAATAAAAGCCTAACAAACAGTTACTAGATGCCAGATAGCTAATCTCTGCTTTAAATTTAAACTTTACTATACACAATATACGTTTCCTATTGCAACCTGTCACTTGTAACCAAAACTAAACACTAGTACCTAAGCACAATGCTATGCTTGGCTGTACCTTCCCGCAAAAAAAGGATGCCCAACGAAAACAAATCCACGGCAATGGATATTCTGCTATCTAGCTTTAGAGCCTCCCAGGCCCTTTCCATTTGCTCGCTCCAATGGATATCGTGTACCACAATAACCGTATTACTGTGAGCTTTGCGTAAAATACAATCAACATTAGCAAGGGTTGCATCGTAGGTATGATCGCCATCAATAAAAGCCATATCAACACGGTCAATCCTCTCAAGTAGCATGGGTAACACAGCCGAAAACTGCCCCTCTATGCACTCCACATTGGTTAGTCCTATCGTTGCAAGGTTAACTTTAGCTTTACTAACTAGCTGTGGGTTAGCCTCAACAGTGTAAACCTTAGCATCTCCATACGCACTTGCCAAATAGGCTGTTCCAACACCCGCACCCGTACCAAGCTCAACCACGGTTTTAGGCTTTAAGTCCTTTGCTATACGAAAAAGCAGTTTACCATCGGCTTTGCTAATGGCTGATGATGCTGCAAAGTGCCTAACTTGCAGCGGTGCCGTTGCGGTTGTTTTCGCTCCAAAAGAGGTTGGCTCAAACTCCGTTGTATCCTGTTGCAAAAGCTTAAATAGCAACTTGGGGGACTCACTGTAGCTACACTTAACCTTACCGTAAAGAACGCTATTGTAGTATTGAAACAAGAATGGTGAGTGGATTCCATGTCCTCCTCTCATTTTTGCTCTAAACCTATAGACCACATATCGCTTAAGTAGTTTATAGCGCTCCTTAATATTTATCATAAATTTAGTTTCAGCCCCAAAGGTAATTCGCCTCAAATTTCATAAAAATCTGCAAACTTCCCCCTCTCATGGAGAAATTAGATGTTAGAAATAGACGTTTGATGTTAGATGTTAGACGTTAGACGTTAGACGTTAGATGTCAGTGTTGGGTGTTCAAGGTTCAAGGTTTAAGATTTAAGATTATGGCAATTACCATAATCATTTAACGTTTAACTTTTAACTCGTTTCACGTTTCACGTCTTACACCTCACGTTTCACGCGTCACGGCTCACATTTCTCTCCTCACCATTTTTTGCTATTTTAGCGACATGGCTGCAAACCTTTCAACCGACATAAAATACCTACCCGGAGTTGGGCCCAAACGTGCTGAACTGCTGCAAAAAGAGCTGCAGATTAACACCGTTGGAGACCTTATTTACTACTTTCCGTTTAAGTATGTAGATAGGTCTAAGGTGTACAAAGTGGCCGACCTAGTAGGCGAAACAGCCTACGTGCAGGTGGTTGGGCGATTAGTGAAATTTGAGGAGGTTGGCGAAAGGCGAAGCAAACGCCTTGTAGCCCTACTTACCGACGGAACTGGTGTTCTTGAGCTGGTTTGGTTTACCGGCACAAAATGGGTAATGCAAAACTTGAAAAAAAACGTGGATTACCTTGTTTTTGGTAAGCCCACCGTTTTCAATGGGCGCTATAACATTGCACATCCCGAAATAGAGGAACTATCGCAAGCAAAAGGCATTTTGCAATGCCCGCTGCAAGCGGCATACAACACCACCGAACTCCTAAAGAACAGCCACCTTAACTCCAAAACAATATTTAAGCTTCAACAGGAAGCGCTTAAGCTGGTTTACGGTAAGCTGGAGGAGACCCTCCCACCCTATTTACTAGAAAAGCATAAGCTAATTGGCATAAATGAGGCCATTAAGCAAATCCATTTCCCAGAAACGGCACAGCTGCTACAAAAAGCACAGTACAGGCTTAAGTTCGAGGAGCTGTTTTACCTACAGCTGGGGTACATAAAGCAGCGCAGCTTTAGGCAAAGCAAGGTTAACGGCCATGTTTTTGGTATGGTGGGCGAAACCTTTAACCTGTTCTACCACAAATACCTGCCCTTTGAACTTACCAATGCTCAGAAAAAGGTTATTAAGGAGATAAGGCGCGACATGGGTAGCGGCAAACAGATGAACCGCTTGTTACAAGGCGATGTGGGCAGCGGCAAAACGCTGGTTGCACTTATGTGTATGCTCATTGCCGTTGATAATGGCTACCAAGCTTGCCTTATGGCCCCCACCGAGATTCTGGCCACGCAACACTTCCTTTCGCTTAGTGCTATGCTAGGCGATATGCCCATTGAAATAAACCTACTAACAGGAAGCACCAAAAAATCGCAGCGAAACGAAATCCACCAAGGACTTTTAAGCGGAAAAATCAACATACTTATTGGCACCCATGCCCTGCTTGAGGATATTGTGCAGTTTAAAAATCTAGGCCTTGTGGTTATTGATGAGCAGCAACGCTTTGGCGTTATGCAACGCGCTAGGCTTTGGGAAAAGAACGACGATCCACCACATGTACTTGTGATGACCGCCACACCCATACCCCGAACGCTTGCCATGACCGCCTACGGCGACCTTGAGGTGAGCGTTATTGATGAGCTACCACCCGGCAGAAAGCCCATTAAAACCGTGCACTACATGGAGAACCGCCGCAACGCTGTTTACGGCCTTATGCGCGAACAAATTAAGCTGGGCCGACAGGTTTACGTGGTTTACCCTTTAATTAAGGAGTCGGAGAAGATGGAGAACCTACGAGACCTTGAGGAGGGATATCAATCCATTACCGAGCTATTTCCCCCACCACAATACGTTACTGTAATTGTGCATGGACAAATGAAACCCGACGAGAAGGAGAAGGCCATGCAGCTTTTTGCTAAGGGTAAAGCCCAAATAATGGTAGCTACAACTGTTATTGAGGTTGGGGTAAACGTGCCAAATGCCAGCGTAATGGTTATTGAAAGCGCCGAGCGATTTGGCCTTTCGCAGCTCCACCAGCTACGCGGACGCGTTGGTCGTGGTGCCGATGAGAGCTTCTGCGTGCTACTCTCAAGCGTTAAACTGAGCAACGAGAGCCGCAAGCGGCTAGAAACCATGGTTGCCACCAACGATGGGTTTGAGATTGCCGAGGCCGACCTCCAGCTCCGTGGCCCTGGCGACATAGAGGGAACCCAGCAAAGCGGCATCCCTTTCGACTTTAAAATTGCCAACCTTAGCCGCGATGCGCAGCTACTACAATACGTTAGGAATATTGCCGAGGATATTATAGAGGACGACCCACTGCTTACTGCCGATAAAAACGGCTTACTGGTTAAGCGACTTACCGATATAGCCAGTAGAAAGCTGGACTTTAGCAGAATTAGCTAGTTTTACCCACACATTAACACACTCCGTTTTGAAAAGAATAGCCATTACACTAATTACCATAGCCTTTTGCCTTGCCCTGTCCTCCTTTACCCTAAGTGCACAGAAAAAGGATATCTGCGGAATTACCAACACATCCTTTGTGGTTGGCGAAAGGGTTACCTACACAGTTAGCTACACCTGGCTCATGCTATGGACCGATGTTGGCGAGGTGAACTTTGAGGTAAAGAGCGACAAAAAATTTGGACGCGATGCCCTTCATCTGCACTGCACTGGGAAATCGTACCCGTTTTACGATTGGTTTTTCAAGGTTAGAGATTTGTACGAGTCGTGGGTTGACCCCGTAACCCTTGAACCCATTTACTTTAATCGCGCCATTAACGAGGGTGGCTACAAAAAGGAGAACGAGTACACCTTTAAGAAAAAGAGCAACCAAATTTACGCCCGAATAAAACACCGAGATAAGCCCAGCACCTACGATACCCTTAACGTACCCAGCTGCACCTACGATGTTGTTACGGCCATTTACATATCCAGAAACCTCGATTTTAGCAAAGCCGAAGTTGGCAAGGTTATTCCCGTTTCGGTTGCACTGGACCGTGAGGTTTACAACGTGGGGTACAAATTCATTGGGCGCGAAACCAAAAACATAAGTGGCTTAGGCAAGTTTAAATGCCTTAAGTTTCAGGTTGATTTGGTTGCTGGCGACGTATTCTCTGGGGAGCAAAAGCTAATGGTATGGGTTACCGACGATAGGAACAAAATCCCCATCTCCATTGAGTCGCCCATTAAGGTGGGTAGCATTAAAGTAAGGGTAATAGATTGGCACGGGCTACGCCATCCGCTTACGTCAAAGGTAAAATAGCAGCAATTGCACATACAGCATAAACCACAAGTACTATGAAAAGGGTTACAAGAACACTTTTATGCCTAGCAGCAGTCACAATTATAGCATCGTGCCAAACCAACAAGGAGCAGGCTAAAGCCAGCATAGAAGCCATTATGAACCAACAAGCAGCCGATTGGTCCAATGGCAACATTGAGGGGTACATGAACGGCTACTGGAAATCGGACTCACTTAGGTTTATGGGACGAAAAGGCATTACCTACGGCTGGACCAGCACTCTGGAGAAATACAAAAATTCGTACCCAACCAAAGAGGCCATGGGAGAACTGAAATTCAACTACATATCGTTTGAATCCATAGGTAACAGCATGCTTGTTATAGGCAAATGGACCATAGTCTATCCCAATGATACCATTGGAGGCTACTACTCACTTATTTGGAAACAGATTAACGGCGAGTGGAAAATAGTTTTAGACCACACAAGCTAAACAACAGCACAGCGCCAGCCACACATTCTTTTGTTAAATAGAACTGCTAAAAAATCGAACACCCTAGCGGCTTTGTAATCGCCATAAACTAGGCACTTTATTTAAACAAATGAGCAATAGGTTGATACACGCGCAACCAAATTGTTATCTAATTAACAATAAGGATGTTGCTATTTAAAATCAAACTAAATTGCGAAGGTCGTTATCGTTTTAAAGCACCACATAGCCAAAGAAAACTATTTTTGTACCCAACAAAAAAAGGGTACAATATGTCTTCCACCCCAAATACAATAGATCATTTTGGACGAGTTGATGAAATAACCCTAAACGATGTTAGGGTTTCCATCATAAGTCAATCGGCATGCGCCTCATGCCATGCAAAGGGTGCATGTGGAATGGGTGAAGCAACAGAGAAAACCATCGTTATAACAAAGCCAAATCATAACTTCATAGTAGGCGAACAGGTTAAGGTAGTAATGAAGCGTTCGCTAGGCTTTAAGGCGCTATTCCTTGGTTACATTCTCCCATTTATTATAGTACTTATCTCCCTTGTAATTTTAACCACATTGGGCATTAACGAAGCGCTTGTTGGGGGTATCTCCCTAGGCGTGCTTATTCCATACTATGCCCTTATGTACTACCTTAGAGATAAGGTTGCCCAAAGTTTTAATTTTGAATTAGAAAAACTCCAGTAAATAATCATACACATGAGTTCTGTTGTTCTGTACACTGTTTTGATGCTAAGCGCATTAGGCGTAATTTCAGCAGTGGTGCTCTATTTTGTAGCGCAAAAGTTTAAGGTTTATGAGGATCCACGAATCGACGAGGTTGAAGCCGTACTACCGGGTGCAAACTGCGGAGGATGTGGTTATCCGGGATGCCGTGGTTTTGCTGAGGCTTTTGTTAAGGCCGAGGATATCTCTACGCTATTTTGTCCTGTGGGCGGAAACGATACTATGGGCAATGCAGCAAAGATTCTGGGCAAAGAGGCTGCGGCGGTTGATCCCATGGTTGCAGTAGTTCGCTGTGCGGGAACTCCCGAGCATCGTGCTAAAACCAATGCTTACGATGGTGCCAAATCGTGCCGTATTGCCACTTCGCTATACAGCGGCGACACTGGCTGCCAGTTTGGATGCCTTGGCCTTGGCGACTGTGTTGATGTGTGTAACTTTGATGCTATCTACATCGACGAGGTAACGGGTCTTCCTGTTGTTGACCAGGACAAGTGTACCGCCTGTGGTGCCTGCGTTAAGGCGTGTCCTAAGTTCATTATTGAGCTTAGAAAGAAGGGGCCAAAGGGTAAGCGTATCTTTGTATCGTGCGTTAACAAGGACAAGGGTGGTGTGGCTAAAAAGAGTTGCTCCGTTGCTTGTATTGGCTGTGGCAAGTGCGTTAAAACCTGCCCACACGATGCCATTACCCTTGAGAATAACCTGGCCTACATCGACTTTAACAAGTGTAAGCTTTGCCGTAAGTGCGTAGAGGTTTGTCCTACTAACGCCATTTGGGAGGTTCACTTCCCTGCGCGCAAGCCAAAGGTTGAAGACGAAACAGCGCAACCAGTATCAGAGAGTTAAGATTATTCCTTCTTCACAATAACCTGCAAACAAGGAGGTAAAACCGTGTTAAAAACATTTTCTATAGGTGGCGTTCATCCGCCTGAGAACAAATTTTCGGCTGGTAGCAAGATTGTAGCGCTACCCCTACCCAAACAAGTATCTATACCCATTGCCCAGCACATTGGTGCGCCTGCAACTGCAGTGGTGGCAAAGGGCGATAAGGTAAAAGTTGGCCAGCTAATAGCGCAAAGCTCTGGCTTTGTATCGGCTAACATTCACTCATCGGTATCGGGAACTGTAGCCTCTCTTGATCCTATTATGGACTCAACTGGTTACAAAAGGCCAGCTATTACCATCACCGTTGAGGGCGATGAGTGGGACGAAACCATAGACCGCTCAACCGACCTTAAGGTGGAGTGCAGCCTTACCGCCGAGGAGATTATTGCCAAGGTAGGCCAATCCGGTATTGTTGGTATGGGTGGTGCAACCTTCCCATCGCAAGTAAAGCTATCGGTTCCCAAAGGGAAAAAGGCCGAAGTACTTATTATAAATGGCGTTGAGTGCGAACCATACCTAACATCGGACCACCGGGTGATGCTTGAGATGGGTCACGAGCTTATGGTTGGTATTCAGATACTAAAGAAAGCGCTTGGTGTAAACCTTGCTCTTATTGGTATTGAGAACAACAAGCCCGATGCCATTAGCCACTTAGCCCAAATTGCCACTAAGTATAGCGGCATTGAGGTACACGCCCTAAAGGTACAATACCCACAGGGTGGTGAAAAGCAGCTTATTAAGGCGCTTATTAACCGCGAGGTTCCATCGGGTGGCCTTCCCATTGAGGTTGGTGCTGTTGTGCACAACGTGGGAACTGCCATTGCCGTTTACGAAGCGGTACAAAAGAACAAGCCCCTGTTTGAGCGCGTGGTTACCGTAACGGGTAAGCACCTAGCCACCCCATCTAACTTCTTAGTGCGTATTGGTACACCAATATCGGAGGTAATTGCTGCCGCTGGTGGTGTTCCCGAGAACACAGGTAAGATTGTTAACGGTGGCCCAATGATGGGTAAAGCGCTTAACACCATAGATGCACCTGTAACCAAGGGTACATCGGGACTTATTGCATTCCCTGCCGAAGAGGCCAAGCGCAAGGAGGCACAATCGTGCGTGCGCTGCGCCAAATGCGTATCGGTTTGTCCTATGGGACTAGAGCCATACCTACTTAATAGGCTTAGCCAAAAGAAGATGTTCGAGCGTATGGAACACGAGCATGTTCTAGATTGCATTGAGTGCGGCTCGTGCAGCTTTGAGTGCCCTGCAAACCTTCCACTTCTAGACTATATCCGCTTGGGTAAAGCCGAGGTTGGTAAGATTGTTAGAGCCCGCAAGGCGTAAGTTTAAGTGAGATAATAATAAGTAGTTCTAAGAATAAACATAAAGCTAATGAATAAGCTTCTAGCAGTATCCCCTTCACCTCACGTTCACAGTGGTGAGTCGGTAAATAAGCTTATGTTCAACGTTGTGTTAGCCTTACTTCCTGCGTTGGCCGTATCTATTTACTACTTTGGTTTAGGGGCTTTTGTGGTTACAGCAATTGCTGTAGTATCGTGCTTGGCTTTTGAATTCCTAATTCAGAAGTACCTTTTAAAGGTTACCCCAAGCATATCCGATGGCTCTGCGCTTGTTACTGGCCTCTTGCTGGCCTTTAACCTACCAAGTAATCTACCTTGGTGGATTATTGTAATTGGCGCCCTTGTTTCCATTGGTATTGGTAAAATGAGCTTTGGCGGATTAGGAAACAACCCCTTTAACCCAGCACTTGTGGGTAGGGTGTTCCTTCTTATCTCCTTCCCTGTTCAAATGACCAGCTGGCCACTTCCCATTGAGTCGCGCGCGCACTACATGGATGCGCTAACTGGTGCAACACCACTAGCCCTTGTTAAGGAGGGACTAAAGGGTGGACAAACCATGAGCACCATATCGGAGCACATCCCCAACAACATGCAGCTGCTTATGGGTAGCATGGGTGGTTCGCTTGGAGAGATTGCTGCTTTTGCGCTGCTTATTGGCTTTGCCTGGTTACTATTTAAAAAGGTTATTACCTGGCATATCCCAGTATCCATATTCGTAACCATCTTTGCATTCACTGGAATACTTTGGTTAATAGACCCTGCTCACAATGCCGATCCATTCTTCCACCTACTTACCGGAGGTGTAATGCTTGGTGCTATTTTTATGGCTACCGACTACGTTACATCGCCTATGAACCCTAAGGGGATGTGGATTTTTGGTATTGGAATTGGAGCGCTTACCGTTATCATTAGGGTATGGGGCGCTTACCCAGAGGGTGTTTCATTCGCCATTCTAATTATGAATGCGTTTGTTCCTCTTATCAACACGCTTGTTAAACCAAAGAGATTTGGAGAGGAGGTTAAGAAAAATGGCTAAGGAATCAACATTTTCTAATATGACCCTTACCCTACTGGTGATTACGCTACTATCATCGGCAGTTCTAGGGTTTGTTTACGAGTTAACCAAGGAGCCTATTCGTAAGGCTCAGGAGGCTAAAATTAACACCGCCATTAGCAACGTGCTCCCCGAGTTCGACAACCAGCCTTCGGCCGAAGCAACCGAGGTACAGTACGACGGTGGTACCCTTGTGTTCTACAACGCAACCAAAGGTGGCGAAAAGGTTGGAACAGCTGTAAAAACCTTCTCCAACAATGGTTTTGGCGGTCTTATTGAGCTTATGGTAGGCTTTAATGCCGATGGAACCATCCATGGCATTGACGTGGTATCGCACAAGGAAACCCCAGGTTTGGGCGATAAGATGGAGACCTCTAAGTCTGGCTTTAGCGTTCAGTTTCAAGGTGTAAACCCAGAGGACTTTAAAATACGAGTTAAGAAAGACGGTGGTGATGTTGACGCAATTACTGCCTCTACCATTAGTTCAAGGGCATACTGCGATGCAGTTCAACGTGCCTATAACGCATTAAAGGAAGGAGGTAAATAATGAGTCAGCTATCGAACTTCACCAAAGGATTCCTTAGGGAGAACCCAGTATTTGTTCTGCTACTAGGTATGTGTCCTACCCTTGGTACCACTACCAGCGCCATTAACGGTATGGGTATGGGACTTGCAACCACCTTTGTGCTTGCCATGTCCAATGTGGTTATATCGCTTATTGCAGGCTTAATACCAGCAAAGGTTAGAATTCCGTCGTTTATTGTGGTTATTGCGGCATTCGTAACCGTTATCGACTTAGCAATGGCAGGCTTTCTGCCAGCACTTCACTCCCAGCTAGGGCTATTTATCCCCCTAATTGTGGTTAACTGTATTGTGCTAGGCCGCGCCGAAGCATTTGCTTCAAAGAATGGCGTGCTACCCTCGCTTATCGATGGCTTGGGCATGGGGCTTGGTTTTACCTTTGCGCTTACCCTACTTGGTGCCACCCGCGAGCTTTTGGGTTCGGGTGCCATTTTTGGATTCAAGTTCATATCGGGCGATGGTATCCTAGTGTTTGTGCTTGCTCCAGGAGCATTCTTTGCGCTAGGCTTCCTTATTCTTATAATGAATAAACTTGCTAAAAAGCAATCTTAATACTTAGGTCATGGAATACATAATAATTGTTATATCAGCCATATTTGTTAACAACATCGTACTAAGCCAGTTCTTAGGCGTATGTCCATTCCTAGGTGTTTCCAATAAGGTTCAAACATCAATGGGTATGGCCGGTGCTGTTACCTTTGTAATGACTATTGCCACCATTGTTACCTACATGCTACAAAACTTTATTCTGGTACCACTTGGAATAGGTTATATGCAAACCGTTGCCTTTATTCTGGTAATTGCAGCATTGGTACAAATGGTAGAGATCATTCTTAAAAAGGTGAGCCCATCCCTTTACCAAGCGCTAGGTATTTTCCTTCCGCTTATTACCACCAACTGTGCGGTACTTGGTGTTGCGCTACTTGCCGTACAAAAGGATTTGCCACTAATGCAAAGCGTTGTTTTTGCCATAGCTAACGCCATTGGCTTTGGCTTTGCGCTGGTAACCTTTGCGGGTATTCGTGAGGCTCTCGATTTAGTTGACATTCCAAAACCAATGAGAGGTGCCCCCATTGCTCTTCTAACCGCAGGGATTCTTGCCCTTGCATTTATGGGCTTTGCTGGTATTGTTTAGGTTTTAACCCAAGGATACTAAAAACAAAAAGGGCTGCTTTGGGCAGCCCTTTTGTTTTATATGTGCAAAGCTTAGAACTTACGCTCGCCAAGGTAACGCTCGGCATCAATAGCAGCCATACAGCCAGAGCCCGCAGCGGTAATAGCCTGACGGTAGTGTGGGTCCTGCACATCGCCACAGGCAAACACACCTGGAACGTTGGTTTTTGATGTTCCTGGAACAGTTTTAATGTAACCAACCTCATCGGTAGTAAGGTAAGGCTTAAAGATATCGGAATTGGGTTGATGCCCAATAGCCACAAAGAAACCGGTGATATCGATGTTAACCTTTTCGCCCTTACCGTTAACAAGGGTTGCACCGTTAACGCCAGACATATCGCCCTTAATCTCCTCGGTTACGTGCTCAAATAGCACCTCGATGTTTGGGGTGTTAAAAACCCTATCCTGCATTGCCTTGGAAGCCCTTAGGTAAGGCTTACGCACAATTAGGTAAACCTTACGGCAGATACCCGATAGGTAGGTAGCCTCCTCGCAGGCTGTGTCGCCACCGCCCACCACAGCCACATCCTGACCGCGGTAGAAGAAACCATCGCAGGTAGCACATGCCGAAACACCTTGCCCCTTAAACTTCTCCTCTGTCTCCAAGCCAAGGTACTTAGCCGTTGCACCAGTTGCAATAATAAGCGCATCGGCCACAATTACCTTCTCCTCATCAATGGTAACCCTAAAAGGCGATTGCGAAAGATCGGTAGCCGTAGCCAAGCCAAAGCGAACCTCGGTTCCAAAGCGCATGGCCTGCTTCTTAAGATCTTCCATCATCTCGTTTCCAGTAATGCCCTGTGGGTAGCCCGGGAAGTTATCAATCTCGGTGGTGGTGGTAAGCTGCCCGCCGGGCTGAATACCCTCATACACAACAGGACTAAGGTTTGCACGCGCAGCGTAAATGGCAGCGGTGTAACCAGCAGGGCCAGAGCCAAGAATAAGAACCTTAACATGCTCCTCGGGCATGCCTGCCCCCTTACTTGCCTCTTTTGGGGCATTGGAGTCCATTGGTTTGAATAAATCCATATAGCGAAATATTTATAAGTTTCTATCACAAAGTTACTCAAAGGAGGTGAATGCACAACCCCTAAAAACGAACAGGTGGTTAACAAAAAAAGAGGGCAAAAGTTTTCGCATTTAAGAAAAATAGGGCTACATTTGCCACCGCAAAAAGTTCGGGGTGTAGCTCAGTCCGGTTAGAGTACGCGTCTGGGGGGCGCGGGGTCGGAAGTTCGAATCTTCTCACCCCGACTAAAGCAAAAAGCCAGTAAAACAATGTTTTACTGGCTTTTTTATTTTAGCATGTTTATAAATACAACACACCCCTACCCTGTCGAAACAAATTGGAAAGAAAAATTATATTGATAATACGTTCATTTACAATTTCTCTTGGCCAACACCAAAAATTGAATTACCATTAACACTATAGAGTAAATTATTATATTTGAATTTTAAAACGAAATCATGTCGAAAAGGATAAATCACATAATATCAGAACTTGAAGACCAATATTTAATGGACAATGATTCATTAAGACCATGGATTATTGGGTTCAGTGGAGGAAAAGACTCTACTGCGTTACTTCAACTAGTATGGTATGCTCTAATGAGGATACCTAGAGAATTAAGAAATAGGAAAGTATATGTAGTATGTAATGACACCTTAGTAGAAAATCCGATTGTCACTGACTATGTTTTTGGAGTGTTGAAATTAATCCAGCAAGCAGCAGTTGAACAAGGACTTCCTATAGAAGTGCAAAAAACTATACCGCGACTTGAAGATACATTTTGGGTGAATATTATTGGGAGAGGATACCCTGTGCCAAACAATGCTTTTCGGTGGTGTACAGACAAAATGAAAATAAAGCCAACTTCTCGATTTATTATTGACCAAGTTGCCGAAAATGGTGAAGCCATAATTTTAATAGGAACAAGAAGTGCGGAAAGTGCAACAAGAGCAAAATCGATTAAAAAACATGAAATTAGAGGTAAGCGATTAACCAAACACCCTCATCACCACAACACATTTGTATATTCCCCTATAAAGGATTTGATGCTAGAGGAAGTTTGGTATATAATCAACACCATGACTTCACCCTGGGGTGCAGATAACTCAAGGCTATTTCAAATTTATGCTGACGCAAGCGCTGACGATTATGAGTGCCCAACAATGGTAACAGATAAAAGCCATTCATCG
The DNA here is from genome assembly GCA_002412705.1 of Bacteroidales bacterium UBA5206. Lineage (GTDB taxonomy): Bacteria > Bacteroidota > Bacteroidia > Bacteroidales > Tenuifilaceae > UBA5206. The sequence continues at coordinate 26,806 of DHVO01000030.1, forward strand.
TGTGGGCAAAGTCGTTTTGGCTGTTGGACTTGTACTGTAGTTAAAGAAGATAAATCTATGTCAGCCTTGGTAAACAAAGGTTATCCATGGTTAAAACCATTACTAGATTTAAGAGAAAACATGGTTCAAGAAAGGAATGTGTCTGAAAATCGTTTGCCAACCCGAAGAAATGGACAAGTGGCAGTTACCGATGAAGGGCACAATCAAGGGAACTATACACAAAAATACAGAGCCAAATTACTTGAACAAGTACTTATTGCTCAAAGAGAAATCCAAATTGACAGACCACACCTTGAATTAATTACAAATCAAGAGTTAGTCGCAATTCAAGTTATTTGGCACCGAGATTTGTGTTTTGAATATCAGGTCTCAGACGTTTATAATCGTGTTTACAATAAAGAATTGGATATGAAGAAGAACGACGAAAAAATCCAAAAGGAAATCGCCTTACTTAAAGGTGTCTGTGAAGATCAAGCTTCTGATTTCGATCTCATTCAGGAACTTTTAATAATGCAAAAAAACAAGGCCCTATTAAACAGAAAAAGAGGGTTGAAAGATGACATGGAGAGAGTTATTGAAAAATACCTAAAAAAATAGGCAGAGATGTATATAAAAGATATTGAACTGAATAATTTCAGGATTTACAAAGGCAACAATAAAATTTCATTATTGCCTGACAATGATAAAAATATCATTGTTATTAGTGGTAAAAACGGATTTGGTAAAACAACATTCCTTATGTCTCTTGTTTGGTGTCTATATGGCAAACAAATGGAGAAGGTTGATGAATTATATGAGAAAGAAATAAAAGATAAAGGCAACTACACAAAATATATATCTAATAGTTTAAACAGAAAAGCTTATGAAGAAGGAGAAACTGAATTTTCTGTTTCTGTTACATTTTCTGGAGTTAAAATACCTGATGTAACTTGCAATGAGGTTACAATAAAAAGAAGTTATAATATTGTATCAAATTCATCAGATAGAGTAGAAGTTCTGATTGATGGTTATCAGAACCAATTAATTGAGGATTTAACTAAGGAAAACCAGAAAGGAGAGGAAATTTTTATTCGAGATTTTATTCTACCCATTGAAATTGCAAAATTTTTCTTTTTTGATGCGGAGAAAATAGTCTCTTTGGCTGAAATTAATTCAAATAACCAACGCCGCCAACTAAGTAAAGCTTATTCAGAAGTCTTAGGAATTCAAAAATATGAAGATTTAAAAGCAAATCTTGAGGAAAAACAAGATGAGTATCGTCGTCGTTCAGCGAGACCAGAAGAGAAAGAGGAACTCAATCAATTGCATGCAGACATTGAAAACACAAAAATCGAAATAGAAAGACTCATAGAGAATAATGACGATTTAAAACATGAAAGAAACCAAAAAGAAAAAGAAGCTGAGGATATACAGCGCAGACTGATTAAAGAAGGTGATAAAATGACCTTAGAAGAGTTGAACTCTCTAAGAGAAGAACAACTGAAACTAGAAGAAAAGAAAACAGCAGTTTTGGAAAACTTAAGAAAATATTTTGATATTATACCATTTGCCTTAGCAGGGGAAACCCTTATGAATATATCGGAACAACTAACAAATGAAAGAAATTTAATTGAACAAAAATACAAGCAGGATGATGTTAATTCTAAAATAAATCAGATCAAATTAGAAATAGAAAGACAAAGAATTGAAGAACGTCTTGTTTTTGATACAAATGTTCGAGATTTTTATGAAAGTCAAATTGTTAAACTTATAAAAAAACATTTCTTCTCTGATATACCTGATGTTCCTGATAATTTTGAAGTATTACACGACTTTTCGTCATCTGAAACAAATGAGTTTAATCATCTTGTGAATATGATTAAACATAGTTTTAAGGAATCTTTTGCACGGTTAAATACAGAGTACTCTTATTTAAAAAATCAAATTGACTCGATTAATCGAAAGATACGTGATGCAGAGAAGAGTGCTGAAGATGATTACATCGCCGGTTTAAGAATGAAAAAAGAAATAGTAGACAAAAGAATATTATCTATTAGCAACGAAGTTGAAACTATTAATCAAAAAATAGGAGAGTTCAACAATCAAATGAAGATCTTCAAACAGAAACAAGAAATTTTAAGAAAAAAAATAGATGAATCAAGCGAGTATTCAGATAAAGAACAGAAAACCAAGCAAATTATTAATCGACTACAAACCTTTATCGCACTTTTTAAAGAAGAGAAGAAAAAGTCGTTAGAAGAGAAAATGCTTCATGGATTAAATACTTTAATGCATAAGAAGGATTTTATTACAAAAGTAGAGGTTGACATTAGTCATACAGGAGAAGATATTGACATAACGCTATATAACACGAGAAATAAAATTATAGATAAGGGTTCTCTCTCTATGGGTGAGAGGCAAATGTATGCGTCTGCACTATTAAATGCTCTAGTTGATGAATCTGACATTGAATTTCCAGTTTTCATAGATAGTCCAATGCAAAAGTTTGACGAACAACATGCTGAGAATATTATCAAACATTTTTACCCTAATGTTTCAAAGCAAGTCGTAATCTTCCCTCTTATAAATAAAGAATTAACAGAGAAAGAGTATCATCAACTTCACAAAAAAGTTTGTAAGACCTTCTTAATTGAGAATTTATCAAATGAGAAATCTGAATTTAGAGAGTGTCAGCCCAATGAGTTTTTAGAAACCTACAAAGAACTTTACAATGCAGATTAACATAAAAACATCAGAAAAAAATCAAGACGTTGTAAGAAAACTTACATCGAAATTACCCAATGGAACAAAAGAGAATGTTATTGCGCGTATCGCATTAGGTTATTCTCTCCAAACGGGTAAGCGATTTACTTCAAATGACGGCAATGTTTATGACTCAAAAGGGAAAGAGTATAAAGATCACATCCTATTTGATGAAAAATACAGAGATTTTTATATCGCTATGATATGCCAACACTATGGAATATATAAATCTAATGAAAACATACCAAAATATATAAAATTACATATTGATCACGGGCTAGAGTTAATGGACGGTATTTTCCAAGATAACTATAATTATACCTTTTTTGACTTTCTAGCAGAACACATTGAAAAGGGTGCCTTGTCGTTAACCGATCTTGATGTCTCTTTAGACCCAGTAAAAAACAATCAGCAACATATTGATAAATCATATTATTCAAACCCAATCAAAATTGAAATTGGAGAGAAAATTGAAGATGGGGAATCTATTCATTTAAGTTTGAACAATACTAGCATTTATAATAACTGCCACATTGCTGTTGCAGGTAATTCAGGTACTGGAAAAACTCAATTTGCATTAGAATTCTTAACTCAAATTTACGAGAAATCCAATGGGCATGTAAATTACATTTATCTTGACTTCAAAGGTTTAAAGCATGATGATGTAAAAGAACTTGAACATTTTTTCACTAGCACTAAAACTGATTTCATTGATGTTCCTCAGTCCAAATTCCCTGTGAATCCACTTACATTCATTGATAATGTAAACGAAGTAAACAAAAACATGGGTATAGACAAATTTGTAGACATTGTTTGCAAATACTCCAATCTAGGAATAAAACAAAAGGGCAAATTAAGAGAAGCAACGATAGAAGCCTTTATAGAACAAAAAGGAGGTAATTACCCAACAATAAGCCAAATCAATGATCATTTACAAAGTCTTGTAGGTGAAAAGAAAGATACGTTAACAGAAATTATGGACGAGCTAAGTCGCTACAAAATATTCATTGACGATCCAAAAAACCAATCGAATTTCTTTGCAAAAAATCTCTATTTATCCTTATCAGGCGACTTGTCAAACTCTGTTAGATTTACGGCTTTATTTTTAATAATCAATTACATATACAATACATTTATGAACATGGACAACAGTCCTGTTGAAAACAACACGAAAGCAATGCGATATGTAATTCTAATAGATGAAGCACACGTAATTTTTAAAGAGAAAAAATATCAAAGTATTCTTGAAAAAATGTTACGCGAAATTCGGTCTAAAGGTGTTTCAGTAGTATTGCTTTCGCAAGGAATTGAAGAATACAATCAACCCGATTTTGATTTTTCAACTATGTGCGAGATAGCGTTTCTGCTTGATATTAAAGACAAGAATATTAAGGTAATGGAAAAATTCTTAGGCTTGTCAGGCAACAACAGTAAGAGCATTGCTCGTAGCATGGAGAAAATTGAAAAAGGTCAAGCAATTTCAAATATTAAAGAATTTGATGTTGCAAAATTATTTAAGGTTAAACAATATTGGGAAAGAAAAAAATAATGTAACATATGAATACGAAATTACTTGAAATTAATTCTTTTTACGGAATGCTAGGAACGATTTAAAAAACCATGGTGTAATTCATTTTCCCCGCTCTCCCCAACCACCAAAACCCAGCATTACAAAGGCCAATGGTCGGCCCCGCTAAAGAAATCGGGACAAGTTATGCCGCCGTCGGATTATTCTTGCAGGCTCCAGCCTGCGGTTTTTCAGAACATACAACAGGCTCAAAAGCCCAGTTATATGCGATATTATAAAACGACTACAGTCTAATGAGCAAACTGATTGAGATAGTAGAAAACAGAGAATGGTGGAAAGATAAATAGAAACCCATTTTGTATAAGTAAATGCAGGCGACATGCTAAATATCAAGGGTTTGTAGCCCATAATTAACATCTCCCTATATATCAAGCATTTGGCATTCACACAGAAACAACATACAAAAACATATCAACCATGAGAAGCATTAGTATTTTTTTATTAGCATTTTTCACAAGTACAATACTGCTAAGCTGTGATAAGGAAAAAAATGATTCTGAAGAATGTACGGGAACAACAGTTTCGACGATAACTTCTGGATATGATAACCAAGTAAAATCAACCGTTGAGCATTACAATGAATGTGGATTTTTAACAAGAGTGGAAACCAGTTTCTTTGATTCAAAAAATGATTATTATGAGACCTATAAATACGACTCAAATAATAGAATTGTTGAATATTTTAGTAGCAATGAAGGATACTCCAAGTATTACTACCATGCAGGAAATAAAGTAAAAACAGAGTTTTATGACTTGAACATGATTTTAACTGGATATAACACTTTCGAGTATTCAGGCAATACTATAATTGACAAGAAAAAATATTCGGCAGATGGCAGAATTGACACATCAATCAATTATTACTATAGCCACGGATTACTTGACAGTACTATTACAAAATTATCCAACGAATTGAAGACGATATACGACAAAATGTATTACAAGTATGATAGTAAAGGAAACAATATCGAACGCCTACTATATTCAAATTATGAATCTGATGATATAGAACTGTTTCAAAGCTATCATTATGCATATGATGACAATTCAAACTTGATTAGATATGAGTTTCGTAACAAAAATGGTGATTTGGGATTTGGAACATATTTTCGATATGAATACAATGGTGTAGGCAACTTGATAAAAACAAAAATTTATGACTCAAGCGACAATCAAATAGACTCGATATTAATTGACTATCAATTTTGTAAAGAAATAAAACTAATAAAACCTGAACGATAAAATGTACGAAACGCCAATCGGGTTGCTAGTCGGTGAGCCGTAAAGTCCAACGGAACACCACTCTCGCCACTCAACGTATAGGTCTCGTTCTGGGCGATTCCCAAATCACTAGAAATAAAACCTTTTCTGGTTTTAGGTGATTGTAGAGTTCCGACAAGGAGATGTGTAAAACAAAATACAAACACTCTTCATTTGATTCAAAAGTGTCCAGTTTTTTTCATAATAAACTGGACAAATAATTCATCTTTACAACACAGCAAAAAATATGAAAATAGATGAATACATAATACTTACTTTAGATAGACCGCCATAGAACTATGCATTCACCTATGCAGATTACACCTTTGAGGTGAGTCAAAAAGAAGCGGAGATAAAAGCCCTGAACCGCATTGTGACTTTTGGCAAGATTGCCAAGCTATCCACAGGCAAGGACTTAAATCATCCTAATGAAGCATTTATTTTTAGGGACTTAATAAAAGTATGGAGTAAATTGCAACCAATTTCTTGGATAATAGAAATTGCCCCAAAGGAATGATTACCACATTACTTTCCTTATAAACATTAAGCAGCACAATAACAACTAAAAAACATGATTATGAAAATCTTAAGAAATGTTATTGTTTTATTTGTCTTGCTGATTGGATATTCAGCCTATGGACAGAGTGATTGCGATTGCAAGCAAATGATTGCAAAGATTGATTCAATTGCCAAAGCGAGAAACATCGAGAATGGGATAGTTAAATTCCACCGAGTAACTTCAAATGGTGATAGCTCAACAACAAATGACTTTGATTTATCAAAAAAACAAAAATTCTCATTCGACGGACAATTCCTGGTTGTAGGAAATAGCTATTTCAATATGGACAAGCTGCTTTTCTTCTTTATTAGAAAGGACTATATCGATTTCTACTTTCAAGGATATTGATAATAGTTGGGCTCTACCAGACATAAAAAACATGAAAACACTAAAACATATTGGATCATTTATTTTTCTAATTGGTTCGACTTTTAGCTGTTGTGCTCAACAAAACAAAACGGCTACCCCTATTGAGCAACAGGTGGAAACCGCTTATAGCTCGGACAACAAGGAAGAAATCCGTAAACTTATAAGGAATCTTTACAAATGGGAGGATAAAAACCAAATTACCTTTGGGCTAACAGCTGTAACAGATAAAAATGAAGAAAAGGTTGTTGGCCTTGACACCCTTAAGAATCTCGAGTTTATTAGCCAGCTTCGGGAAACAAATTTATTCTCGGAAGAGTTCTTGAGCAACTATCAGAAAATTGTTATTGCATTAGACCAAAAGCTCAAGGCTAACGAGATTGAGTGGTTAGCAGGAGATTTACCCCCATTTGGAAACGGGAGTAACCCGTGGTGTAACTGTCAGGATGTGCCGTACTCCGAGCATTGGGAGAAAATAGAGGTTACATTTATGGATATTAACCAATCGGAGGCAACCCTTACTTGGACTTGGGGACAATCTGATTGGAGTAAGGGTTTTAATTATAAAGTAAGGGTTAAGAAGGAAAATCAGAAATGGAAAATCGCCTATTTACAAGGCTTTGACTTTGATGAAATAACCAAAAGAAACTACTAAACATCTCCATTCTGCCTATCCCTGCCCTTCCTTAGGGGTATTCTCACAGTACGGATTTGTGCTGTCCTCTCTAACGTTCCATCCAACTAGCCCTATTATACTGTTGTGCATAGCACAGTACAATAATAGGGCTTTGCAATAATTATAAGGTTTTTAATGCATCCCATTTTAGCAATCCCTTATTTCGTTACATCGCATAACCTTCCGATTTACAGAGCATAGCCTTATCACATTGAAAATCACCCCAAATATTCATACCTTAGTTACAAATACTAATAGCTATGAAAAACAGATACTTTATACTACCCATTGCACTATTACTGTTTGTATCCTGCGAAAACGACAGCAATACCAGACCATATGGAACTACCATAGAGGTTCCCACTGAGGTAAGCAGCATTAAAGAGGCCATAAAAATTGCACAGCCCAATGACACTATACTGCTACATCCCAATGAGTACATTGAGTGGGAAATTAAGATAGACAAACCCGTTTACATTACCTCGCTATACTCATCGGAGCAGAACGCCGATATAATAAAGCAAACCATTATAAATGCCGATCACAATTTCAGAGTATTTACCATAACCAATGTGAAAGACTCCATAAAAATGAATGGTTTTACCATTACTGGAGGTGCTGCCGATGGGCTTGATGGCATATACGACATGGATACCTGGGGCGGAGGAATAGTTTGCATTTCAGCCAAGCTGAAGCTAACAAACATGATTATTGAGAACAATAGTGCTTCTTTGCCCAACACGAGGGGCATTGGTGGAGGTATTTATGCCGATGAATCAAGCCTAATCTTTGAAAATGTGCAAGTGAACCAAAATTACGGACACAGCCACAGTGGCGGACTATACTTAAACAACTCCACTTTCGTGTGTAACAATTCTATATTCTCAGGGAACCGATGCTACTACTACGAGCCTGTAGAGCGATTCGAAAACTCATCCATTAGCATTAAGAACACCATTTTTATGGATACGCCAACCAATTGGGGTTATACCAATGCAGAAATTTTCTTTACTAATTGCACCGGATCGATGGAGAACATCCAAAGCGAAAATGGATTTTACCTTTCTAATAGTCCTTTAACAATAACTAATAGTAATATTAACATTGTAGATCCAGTTGATAATTAGCGTTAGATGGCTAAGGCAAAACCGGAAGTAGGGCATTAACGGCAAGGCAGCCTTATGCTGACACCCACCGTCTATCTTGTACTTACTATAGAGTGTGCCCAAAAAGGCAGCACCAGCATAATTGGAAAAAGTTGTTTGGACTACCCCCAATAGCCCAAACAACTTTTCTATAACCACTTACTAAAAAAACCGCTATTTAAAAAAACGGGGATCCATTCCAGCGGTATCAACTAATCGAGTAGCCGAAACGGATGCTGATTTTGTCTGCTTACTGGTTACTTTTTTCACCGTGAAGTTATCATACACATAGGTTCTTGGATCGCTAGCGTAGTCATTGCACGTAACCCCAACTTTCCCCGATGTATATTCAGTAGCAGCGAACACACCTTGGCTAACTCCATTTATGAAAACTTCTATTGATGATCCAGAGCATATCACCTTTAGGTTGTTTGTCACATTAGGCCCTGTTTTTATATCACTTGATTCAGTCCATGGATTTATCCAGGTATAATCGCCATTTATTTGCCTAGTTAGATACCATCCTCCGGCAAATGAAATAGCTAGCCGATATGAATTTAGCATAAAATCGTCATCCTTAGACCTGAAGTAAATACCTACGGCACCACTATAATTAGAATTATCAAGGGTTTTGATATCAACTGAATACTCAAAATTGTCGAAATCATCATAATTATACCAGCTGGATACCCAACCATTGTTACCCGCTCCTGTCATAACGTAAGCATTATCCTTAACGCCCCACACTCCCGTTTGATCATCTAGAAAGTAGTTGGCAACACCATCATTAAAGGTCTCTTTCACCCCAAAATCGAAGGCAGCATTTATGGTTTTATCGCTGTTCATAGCTACTTCAAGGATATCGGTGCTTCCAGTGGCATCGCCAGCCCATTCCTTTAAGTAGTAGGTTAAAGCTGGTGTTGCAACAATAGTAACAGTAGAGCCTTCTGTGTATATTCCGTCATTGGATGCAGGGGTTACCTCAACTGTACCCGCATCGGCTGGGGTTACATTTAAGCGCAGGCTGTACAGCTTATCGAAATTGGCATTGATGTTCTTGTTTCCATCCATCATCACCTCAATGGTGGCAGCACCTCCTGTAGCATCACCACTCCAACCCTTAAAAACGTGCCCTTGCGCTGTTTTTACTGTTAGAAGAACCGAAGTACCTGCTATGTAAGCCCCATTTTCTGATGCAGGAGTTATTTCTACAGTACCCGCATTGGCTGGGGTTACATTTAAGGTTAGGCTATACATTTTATCGAAATTAGCATTGATGTTCTTGTTTCCATCCATTAGTACATCAATGGTAGCATCGCTTCCTGTAGCATCACCACTCCACCCCTTAAATTGGTGTCCTTCTGCTGGTTTTAATGTTAGAGTAACCTTTGTGCCCTCTTTGTAAACCCCATTTTCTGGTGCAGGAGCTACCTCAACAGTGCCCGCATTGGCTGGGGTTACATTTATGTTTAGGCTATACATTTTATCGAAGTTGGCATTGATGCTCTTATTTTCATCCATCAACACTTCAATGGTGGCTTCACTTCCTGCAGCATCACCGCTCCAAGCATTAAAAGTGTGTCCTTCTGCTGATTTTACTGTTAGAGTAACCTTTGTGCCTTTTTTATACATGCCATTGCTAGACAAAGGGCTCACCTCAACAGTACCTGCATTGGCTGGAGCTACACTTACTGACAGGCTATACATTTTCACTGGTTCATCGTCCTTCTCGCATCCAGTAAACATGAGTAATAAAACCCCAACTATAGCAAGCGCATGTATTCCTATAAAAAGGGATATGAGTCTTTCCTTTTTGCTTTTTTGGGTAAATGAAATATTCATTGTAATAGAATTTAGTTAATCATATTCGCGTTAAGCAATCCACCAATAGCAGCACAAGGGAGCCCTCAAATGGGTAACTCCCCTGCGTAATACTAATTATAACTTGTAAGCAACGCCAAAGCTGGCATAGGCTATTGAGTACCCTAGCTCACCATAAACTCCCCACTTTGAGTTAAACTGGTATCTAGCACCAACCACACTGCCAAACACTATACCCCCTGCCGAAGCGTCATCCGAGTAACCCGATGGGCCATAGTACTTAGAACTGGCAATATTGTAACCAAGCATCAAGCCTAAATAGGTATCAACCTTAGGAAAGAATGTATAATGGAATAACCCTCTCGCTCCAAGAACAAAGTTGTTATACTTAAAACCATAATTTTCACCTAGGAGACTACCCAATTCATCATTGTAATGATAGAAACCAAAATACCCACCTAAGCCAAGGTTCAAGTTTTCTACTCCAAATAGATCTTGCTTAAAACCTTTCTCGTACGATACCTCTAGCGGAATGCCATTAGCACCCAAACCTGCTCCAACCTTAAGTAATTTGCTATTATTTCCAAACATGTTATTTTCCTGAGCTGCAGCGTTGAACGAAAAAACAAGTGCCACAAAGGCAAAAACTAATGCTATCCTTTTCATCTTAAACTAAATTTTAAGTAATGCCTACCATTCTCGTATTTCGGCACCGACGGAGACCTCGCTCATTTTCTTGCACTGTCTCTTGCAATTTTATGGTTACGCTTCAATGTCCGGATCAATGAAGCCAAACAGAAAATTCTCTGATGACAAAACTACATGTACTAGCCAAATTCCCTGAAAATACGAGGGGGACAAAAAGTGGACAACGCAGAGACAAACAGTGGACACCCAAACAATTACTTTACGTTATAATCTGTAATAGAGCAACATATATAATAATGGCTAACTAAAAGCCACAAGCATTAATTGAGTAAAAGAGCCATAAACTACGTTAGGCTCAGGCAAAGCCAGAGTCGGATTACTCCCTCTATAGGTTTATGTTTACACCTCCCTCCTGCTTACTTGTACTTTTATTTGCTTTGCGTAATGCTGGGATTAAACCCTTAAGAAACGAATGGAAATAGAGCTAGAAATTCCCTAAAAGTGCTATGAAACTGGTTTAAAAAGCAGAATATGTCGGGGACGGTGCACAGATCCTCTACAATCCACCCCAAGAGATAAAATAGCGACTGTTTTTTTGACTACAAATATATATTTATTGTTTATCAATAATTATTTATTATATTTGCAGCATAACATAAACTAATCGGCGA